>NZ_JAHWXN010000001.1:2874087-2952578 GCF_023091245.1 Microbacterium croceum
GGTGAGCTCCTGCTGGCGATTCTCCCCCACCTCGCGGACGCCCAGCTC
Organism: Microbacterium croceum; assembly: GCF_023091245.1. NCBI lineage: Bacteria > Bacillati > Actinomycetota > Actinomycetes > Micrococcales > Microbacteriaceae > Microbacterium > Microbacterium croceum. Next base: position 2,874,136 of record NZ_JAHWXN010000001.1, read on the forward strand.
GTACAGCTCGCGCACCAGGGACGCAGGGTGGAACTTCGTCACGACGATCCGAGTGATCTCGGCGGGGTCGCGGCCGGCAAGCCGCGCGGCGTCGGCGATCCGAGTATCGATCGCCGACAGCCGCGCGGCCAGGCTCGGGGCCTGCTGAGCCTGGTCGAGCGTCACTTCAGGAATTCGGGGATGTCGATGTCGTCATCGGCGAACGCCGGCTCGATGCTGGTCGCCGTCGCGCGCTGCGGAGCCGGCTCGGACTCCGCGACACCGTCGGCAGGCGCCGAGGCGTCATCGGAGAGGGCGACCTCGGGCAGCGTCGCCGCAGGGCGGCTCACGACCATCGGGTCCAGTCGCAGCGAAGGCTCGCCGCCGTCGAAGCCCGCCGCGATCACGGTCACGCGCACCTCGTCGCCGAGGCTGTCGTCGATGACCGTACCGAAGATGATGTTCGCCTCCGGGTGCGCAGCCTCCTTGACGAGATCGGCGGCATCGTGGATCTCGAAGATGCCGAGGTTCGACCCGCCCTGGATGGACAGCAGCACGCCGTGCGCGCCTTCGATGCTCGCCTCGAGCAGCGGAGACTCGACGGCAAGCTCCGCGGCCTTGATCGCGCGATCGGCGCCGCGTGCGGAACCGATACCCATGAGCGCGGAACCCGCGCCCTGCATGACCGACTTGACGTCGGCGAAGTCGAGGTTGATCAGACCAGGGGTCGTGATCAGGTCGGTGATGCCCTGCACACCGGCGAGGAGCACCTGATCGGCGGTCGCGAACGCCTCGATCATCGAGATCCCGCGGTCGCTGATCTCGAGGAGACGGTCGTTCGGCACCACGATGAGGGTGTCGACCTCTTCCTTGAGCTTGGCGACGCCGGCCTCAGCCTGGCTCTGGCGACGGCGGCCCTCGAAGGAGAAGGGCTTCGTGACGACACCGATGGTGAGGGCGCCGATCGACTTCGCGATGCGCGCGACGACCGGGGCGCCACCGGTTCCGGTTCCGCCACCTTCGCCGGCGGTCACGAACACCATGTCGGCCCCGGTCAGCGCCTGCTCGATCTCCTCGGCGTGATCCTCAGCCGCACGGCGCCCCACTTCGGGGTCGGCACCGGCGCCGAGGCCGCGCGTGAGCTCACGGCCCACATCGAGCTTGACGTCCGCGTCGCTCATGAGCAACGCCTGCGCGTCGGTGTTGACGGCGATGAACTCGACTCCACGGAGACCGAGATCGATCATGCGGTTGACGGCATTGACGCCGCCACCGCCGACGCCGACGACCTTGATCACGGCGAGGTAGTTCTGGTTCTGGCTCATGGCCGGCCTCCGATTAGTCGAGCCTTGCGTTCGTTGTCGAGAAGATGGGGTGAACCTTAAACCTCAACTAGAGGTGTAAAGTATTTCCCGGTATTGCGTTCTCTTGATTGACGGTAAGCGCCGCATGCCGTTGCGGGCGCAGCATTCTGGGCGTGTCGCCTCATTCCTGTCGGAATGGGTCGTCTGCGCCCGTTCGGCGCTCAGAACGACACGATTCCGCGTCGCGAATGTGGTCGCCGTCAGCCGACGACGGCGGTCTGCGCGGATGAGACATCGACGGTCGAGGCATCCGGCTTCGCCGCGAGCGTCCGCTCGAGCACGAGCGCTTTCAGCGCGGACTTCTCAGCACTCCCCCATACGACGGTCAGCCCGCTGCTGAGCGTGAGGGTCACATCATCGGCGGTGCTGGCGCGCACACCGGTCAGCTGAGAGCGCAGGTCGGCAGGCAGCGAACGCACGACGAGCCCTGCGCTCTGGAAGGCAGACGAATCGATGCCTGCCGCGACGTCGATCAGAGGCTGTCCTGCCGGCTGATCGGAGGTCGTCGACAGCGCGACGCCGGCGGCATCCACGAGCGTGTATCCGGCATCGGAGCGGATCACCCCGATCGGCGTGCGCTCGACGATCCGCACCGTCAGGTCATGTGGAGGTCTGGCCTCCAGCGCGTAGGTCTCGATCAGGGGGAACGCCAACAGCGCCGCCTTGACCTCACTCGTGTCCACGAGCGCCAACGGCGTGCCGATCTGACCGCTCAGTGCCGCCTCCACCGCAGCCGCGTCGAGAGTGGATGCACCGGCGACCGTGATCTTCTCGACGGCGAACAGCGGACTGTATGCGGCGGCGACGCTCCCTCCCACGAGGAGGACGACCGCACCGAGGGCGCTCCCCCAGATGATCCGACGGCGACGGGAGCGCTGGGTGAAGCGGCGGATCTCCGCGCGCAGAGCCTTGCGTCTGGCACGCGCCGCCCGCCACACATCGCGCGTGGAGGTCGGCGGCGTCTCGGCATCCCCGCGACCCGCGCCCACCTCGGCGCCATCGTCTGACGACGATGGCGCGTCCGACAAGCGTGCCGAGACCGGGGACTCACGCCGAGCCGGGCGCAGAACGGGCATCGAGGCTCGCTCCTGCTCCCCCTGGCTCTCCGGGGAGGTCGGAAGCGGTGGGGGTCGACGCACGGGCTACGCCTCGACGGTCCGGCGCAGCGACTCCAGCACCTGCGGGATGATCTGGTAGACGTTGCCGCAGCCGAGCGTGATCACGAAGTCGCCGTCGCGGGCGATGGTCGCGGTGTAGTCGGCAGCCTCCTGCCAGTCGGCGACGAAGTGCACATGCTCGGGGTCACGGAACGCACCGCTCACGAGCTCGCCCGTGACGCCGGGAACCGGATCCTCCCGCGCGCCGTACACGTCGAGCATCACCGTGTGATCCGCGAACTCCTCGAGCACGTCGGCGAACTCCTGGTACATGTGCTGCGTGCGTGAGTACGTGTGAGGCTGCTGGATCGCGATGATGCGCCCAGGACCCGAGATGCTGCGCATCGCCTCGAGCGCGGCGCGGACCTCGGTGGGGTGGTGCGAGTAGTCGTCGTAGACCGTGACCCCGCGTTCGACGCCATGCTGCTCGAGGCGCCGCACCGTGCCGGCGAACCCCTCCACTGCCCGGACGGCCTCAGCCAGGCCGAAGCCGAGCGCACGCAGCACGGTGACCGCTCCTGCAGCGTTGATCGCGTTGTGCAGCCCCGGCACGGCGAGCTGCATGCGCTCGCTCTCGTCGCCGTGGGTGATCGTCGCCGACACCGGTCCTGCGGCGACGACGGCGGACACGCGCACGTCGGCGTCGGCGGCCTGACCGAAGGTGAGCACGTTCGGGTGCGAGAGCCCCGCGCCGACGCGCAGCGCACCGGCGTCGTCGCTCGAGATCACGACGGCCTCGCTGGCAGCATCCGCGAACCGCACGAAGGCGTCGTGGAATGCCTCCTCAGATCCGAAGTGGTCGAGGTGATCGGGGTCGACGTTGGTGATGAGCGCCACGGCGGTGTCGTAGAGCAGGAACGTGCCATCGGACTCATCGGCCTCGATGACGAAGAGATCGCCCGTGCCGGTCGCGCTGGAGACGCCGAGCTGCTCGATCACCCCTCCGTTGACGAAGTGCGGGTCGACGCCGAGTTCACGCAGCGCGGTGACGATCATGCCGGTCGATGTGGTCTTGCCGTGCGCACCGGCCACCGAGACCAGACGACGCGAGCCGATCAGCCAGTGCAGCGCCTGCGAACGGTGGATGACGTGAAGACCGCGCTCCTTCGCAAGCAGGAACTCCGGGTTCTCCGGCCAGATCGCCCCGGTATGCACGACGGTGTCGGCATCGCCGAGATGAGCCGCGTCATGCCCCACATGCACGGTCGCCCCGGCAGCGGCCAGCGCGCGGAGATTGTCGCTGTCGGCGCGGTCGGAACCGGAGACACGGATGCCGGCGTCGAGGAACATCTTGGCGAGTCCGCTCATGCCGGAACCGCCGATGCCGATGAAGTGCGCAGAGGTGATCGTCTCGGGAATCGGGAGGGAGAGGTCGGGTCTGATCATGTCCAGCTCAGTCTAGTTCGGGGCGCCGACGGCGCGATCGATGAGCGCGATCACGTTCTCGGTGCCGGTACGGGTGCCGACCTTCTCCGCCGCTGATGCCATCGCAGCGATGCGTTCGCCGTCATGCAGCAGGGGGACGACGATCCGCCGGACGGCGTCGCCATCGAAGGTCGCGTCATCGAGCAGCTCCGCAGCGCCCGCCGCGACGGCAGATGCCGCGTTGAGCCGCTGCTCGCCATTGCCCACGGAGTACGGCACGTAGAGGGCGGGGATGCCGAGCGCGCTCACCTCGCTGACGGTCGCGGAGCCGGACCGCGAGACGATCAGATCCGCAAGCGCGAAGGCGAGGTCCATCCGGTCGACGTAGCGACGCATCGTATACCCGACGGCGCCGGGGTCGGGCATGTCACTGCGCTCGCCCGTGACGTGCAGCAGCTGCCAGCCCGCATCGAGGATGTCTCGCCACGAATCCGCCAGAGCTTCGTTCAACCGCTGCGCTCCGAGCGATCCGCCGAACACGAGCAGGACGGGGCGTGCAGCATCGAGCCCGAAGGCGGTGGCCGCCTCTCCGCGGAGGGCGGCGCGATCCACTGCGATGACCTCACGGCGCAGGGGCATCCCGACGACCTCTCCGCCCCGCAGCGGGGTCCCCTCGAAGGCGACCCCGACGGCTGCGGCCCCGCGCGCTCCGAGCACATTGGCGAGTCCGGGCTTGGCGTTCGCCTCGTGGACCACGAACGGGATGCGCTCACGACGCGCCGCGACGTAGGCCGGAGCCGAGGCGTATCCCCCGAAACCCACCACGACATCGATGTCGTGGGCGCGGATGTGGGCGCGCACCTGCGCGATCGCCTTGCGGAAGCGCCCAGGGAATGCGACGGCCTGCGAATTGGGACGGCGCGGGAACGGCACCTTGTCGACCACGAGCAGCTCATAGCCGCGCGCGGGGACGAGCCGCGATTCCAGCCCTTCGGCAGTGCCGAGCACGAGGACGTCGGCCTGGGGGTCGCGTTCACGGAGTCCGTCGGCGACGGCGAGCAGGGGATTGACATGGCCGGCGGTTCCTCCGCCGGCGAGCAAGTACGAGGTCACTTGGTGACCCTACCCCGCCCTGCCGAGGAACCCCGGGGAGTCGCCGGGCGCTGCGCGGCGGTACCCGGCTCCACCGCGGGGATCGTACGCGCGAACGCCAACAGCACGCCACAGGCGAGCAGTACGGCCAGCAACGCGGTACCTCCCTGCGACATGAACGGGAGCGGGACGCCCATCACGGGGAAGATCCCGATGACGACGCCGATGTTGAGCACAGCCTGGCCCACGATCCAGACCGTGATGCCGCCGGCGGCGACGCGGATGAAGGGATCGTCGGTCTTGCGGATGACGTGGAACGCACCGATCGTGAAGAACGTGAACAGCGCCAGCACGACGATGCAGCCGATGAGCCCGAGCTCCTCGCCGACGATCGCGAAGATGAAGTCGTTGCCGGCGGCAGGCAGCCAGCCGTACTTCTCTTGGGAGTTGCCCAGACCGAGACCGAAGATCCCGCCGCTGGCCATGCCCCAGACCCCGTGGATCGACTGGTAGCAGTCGTCGAAATAGCGGCTCATGTCGTTGCAGGGGGCCAGGATGCGGCGCATCCGGTCGCCGCTCGTCAACGCCAGTGCGAGCACGGAGACGACCCCGAGGATGACGGGGATGATGAAGAGCCGGAGCTTCACCCCGGCGAAGAACAGGCACCCCAGCAGCACGAGGACGAGCACCATCGCGGTACCCAGGTCATGTCCGGCCAGGACCGTCCCGATGGCGAGAGCACCGACCGGCACCACGGGGATGAAGACGTGGTGCCAGGTGCCGAGCATCGCGTGCTTGCGCAACAGCACGTAAGCGATCCAGAGCGCGAGAGCGAGCTTGAGGAACTCGGAGGGCTGCAGCGTGAAGCCCGCGATCTTGATCCAATTGCGGTTGCCGCCGTCCTCAACGCCGAGCGGTGTGAACACGAGCAGCTGGAGGGCGACGGCACCGAAGAGCGCCGGCCACGCCATGCGCTTGAGGAACGCGATGGGCAGCCTGCTCACGAGGAACATCAGCGGCACGCCGAGCACGGCGAAGATCCCCTGACGCAGGGCAGCACTCCACGGGCTCTCACCGTTGCCGATCGAGGTGGCGCTGGTTGCCGACAGCACCATGACGAGCCCGAACAGCGTCAGCAGCAGCGCGGTCGACGCGATCATGAGGAACTCGCTGGAAACCGGTACGAAACGTCGTCCGAGCGACACGCGAGCTGCGAGACCGCCGGACTCAGATCCCGGCGGGCGGGCTACCTGCGTCATCGTCGCTCCCCCGGTCGATCCACTCTCGCACCGCTTCGGCGAAGCGATGGCCGCGATCCGCGTAGCTGGAGAACTGATCGAAGGATGCCGCAGCAGGAGCCAGCAGGACTGTTCCCTCGCCGTCGACGATTCCGGCCGCGATCTCCACGACACGATTCATGACCTGTCCAGTGTCACCGGCATCGACCTCGAAGACCGGCACCGCGGGCGCGTGTCGCTGGAACGCCGTCACAACCGCAGCACGATCGACGCCGATCACGACGGCGGCGCGCGCGGTGCGTCCGGCATCGGCGACGAGATCCGAGAGGTCGACGCCCTTGAGATCACCGCCGACGATCCATACCGCGCCGGGATAGGCGCGAAGCGATGATGCCGCCGCATGAGGATTGGTCGCCTTGGAGTCGTCGATCCAGGCGATGCCGCCGTGCTGGGCGATGATCTGAATACGGTGGGCATCGAGACGGAACCCCTGAAGCGCGGCGTGGATCGCCTCCGGTTCGACTCCGAGCGATCGGGCCAGGGCACTGGCGGCGAGGATGTTCTGCACGATGTGGGGCGCTGCGAGGCCGGCCCGCTCCAGGTCCGCGAGGGTCGTCAACTCGAGGGCGCTGCGCGAGCGATCGTCGAGGAACGCGCGGTCGACCAGCAGCCCTTCCACGACGCCGAGATCACTGGGACCCGGGATTCCGAGATCGAAGCCGATGGCACGGGCGCCGTCGACGACCTCCGCGTCCTCCACCATGCGCCGGGTGGCCTCGTCGGCCTTGTTGTAGACGCAGGCAACGCGGGTGTTGCGGTAGACCAGAGCCTTCGCATCACGGTATGCCTGGGCGCTGCCGTGCCAGATCAGGTGATCGTCGGCGAGGTTCAGACAGACCGCCGCATGAGGGAACAGCTCGCCTTCGGCATCCGACTGCCCGAGGTACCAGAGCTGGTGGCTGGAGAGCTCGACGACCAGCACGTCGAAACCGGCGGGGTCGCGCACCGCATCGAGTACCGGCACACCGATGTTGCCGCAGGGGGCCGCACGCAGTCCGCCCGCGGCGAGCAGCGTCGCGGTGAGCTGCGTCGTGGTGGTCTTGCCGTTGGTGCCGGTGATCAGCACCCAGTCGGCCGGTGAGCCGTCCGCTCGAACAACCTTGTCGCGCAGACGCCAGGCGAGTTCGACGTCACCCCAGAGCGCGATCTCGGACTCCTGCGCCCAACGGATCACCGGATGCGTGGGCGGGAACCCGGGAGAGGCGATGACGAGCTCCGGTCCGAAGTCGCTCAGCGCGGCGGGTACATCGGCCAGCGATCCGAGCTCGAGCCTGGCACCGATGACGGGGAGCAGACGGGCGTACTCCTCCTCGGCGGACTCGCTCAGCACGAGCACGTCCGCCCCGAGCTCCGTCAGCGTGTCGGCGACCGAGAACCCGGTCGTCGACAGGCCGAGAACTGCGACGCGCAGCCCCTTCCAGTCGGCATGCCAGCTGGTCAGGGTGCGCAGACGCTCAGCCGACACGTGTCAGCCACTCGACGTAGAACAGCCCGACAGCCGAGACGGCCAGCAGACCCGCGATGATCCACAGCCGCACGACGATGGTCACCTCGGACCAGCCCCGCATCTCGAGGTGATGGTGGAACGGGCTCATCAGGAACAGCCGCTTGCCGCGGGTCAGCTTGAAGTAGGCGCGCTGCAGGATCACGGATCCGGACGAGAGCACGAACACCCCGGCGAGAACCAGGAGCAGGAGCTCGGTGCGGGTCAGGATCGCCATCGCAGTGATGACCCCGCCGATGGCCATCGAGCCGACGTCACCCATGAACACCTTCGCCTTCGGGGCGTTCCACCAGAGGAAGCCGATCAGGCCCGCGGCGACGGACGCCGCGATGATCGCAAGGTTGAAGGGATCGCGCACTTCGTAGCAACCGCCGAGCGATCCGGGATCGCCTCCGGCACAGGGCTGCTTGAACTGCCAGAAGGCGATCAAGCTGTACGCGCTGACGACGATGACGCCGGCTCCGGCCGCGAGCCCGTCGAGTCCGTCCGTGAGGTTGACGCTGTTCGAGGTGGCGACACCGATCACGGCGATCCAGGCCAGGTACAGGACCCAACCGAGCACGACGCCGAAGGCGAAGAGGTTCAGCCAGGTGATGTCGCGGAACAACGAGATCGATTCGCTCGCCGGCGTCTGCCCGAACTTGTTCGGGAAGTTGTGGGCGACGATCCCGAAGGGGATGATCACGAGCAGCTGGCCGATCACCTTGCGCCATCCGGAGAGGCCGAGGCTGCGCTGGCTGCGCACCTTCATGTAGTCATCGATGAAGCCCACGGCGCCGAAACCGACCATGAGCCATATGACCAGGAGCGCCGACAGCGCCGGCTGCTCGCCGCTCACGTAGACCCCGGTGAAGTAGCCGACGATCGAGCCCGCGATGAAGATCACGCCCCCCATCGTCGGGGTACCGCGCTTCGCCTCGTGGCTCGGATTCTCGACGGCCTCGGGGGTGCGGATGACCTGCCCCCACCCCCACTTCCGGAAGAGCCGGAGGAAGACGGGAGTCAGGAACAGGGTGAAGGCGAGCGAGATCGCCGCCGCCATGATGAGTGACCTCACGAGAACAATTCTCCCAGACGATCGCCGAGATGCCGAAGGCCCACGGAATTGGATGACTTGACAAGCACGCGATCACCGTCACGGAGTTCCGTGCGCAGGTACTCGAACGCTGCATCCTGGTCGGGCAGATGCACTGCCTCGCTGTCCCAGGAGCCTTCGCCGACGGCGGAGAGATAGAGTCTGCGGGCCTCGGGGCCGACCACCACGATGCGCTGGATGTTCAGGCGCACGGCGAGCAGGCCGATGCGGTCGTGCTCCTCCCCTGCGCTCTCGCCGAGTTCGCTCATGGCACCCAGGACCGCAACGGTCCGCTCACCAGGGCCGGTGATCTGCGCGAGGGTCCGCAAAGCTGCGGCCATCGAATCGGGGCTGGCGTTGTAGGCGTCGTTGATGATGCGCACCCTGTCGCTACCCATCGGCTGCATGCGCCAGCGTTCGGCGATCTCGACGGTCTCCAGGCGCGCGACCGCGTCCGCGGTCGAGACGCCCAGCACACGAGCCGCGGTGATGGCCGCCAGCGCGTTCGTGATGTGGTGCGCGCCGAGCACGCGCAGGTGCAGCGGGATCTGCTGCCCGTCGGCCTCGATGGTGCAGCGGGTGCCGGCAGCGGTGACCTCGATGCCGTGCGCACGCACATCCGCGGCGGTTCCCTGACCGAAACCGACGACCGTCATGCCGCGAGACTCGGCGAGTTCCCGCATCGCGGCCACGCGCGCATCGTCGACGCCGAGCACGGCGGTGCCGTTCGCCTTCGCGGCGGTGACGAGCTCCGACTTGGCTTTGGCCGTCTCCTCGATACCGCCGAAGCCGCCGGCATGCGCCATCCCGACCATCAGCACGACCGCGATGTCCGGTTCGACGAGTCCTGCCAGCCGGGCGATGCTGCCAGGAGCCGCAGCACCGAACTCGCTCACCAGGAAGCGCGTGCTCCGGGTGACGCGGAGCATGGTCACGGGGGCACCGACCTCGTTGTTGTACGAATTGATCGGAGCGACCGTCTCGCCTTCATCGGCGAGGATCCGCGCGAGGAAGTTCTTGGTGGTCGTCTTGCCGTTGGAGCCGGTGATGCCGACGATGCGCAGGTCGCCGTCTGCGCGCACGCGTGCGACGACCTCACGCGCCAGGTCGGCCAGAGCGGCGACGACATCGGCGACCACGATCTGGGTGACGTCCTCGTCCACCGGATGCTCGACGATGGCCAGAGCGGCTCCCGCCGCGACGGCAGCACCGACGAATCGGTGGCCGTCGGTCTCGGCTCCGGGCTTGGCCACGAAGATCGAACCGGTTGTCATCACGCGGGAGTCGGTGTCCACGACGCCGTCGACGACGGTCTCGGCGGAGTCGGTTCCGGCGAGGCGCAGTTCACCGCCGACAGTTGCGGCGATCTCAGCAAGCGACAGGGCGATCATGACATCTCCAGGCGCGGCTTTCGCCGGCTATTCGAACTTGGGCAGCAACTCATCCATGGGTGCGGAGGAAGGCATCACGCGATAGGTCTTCATCACCTGCGTCATCGCCTTCTGGAAGGCGGTTGCGGTGGCCGCGGACGATACAACCTTAGTCGGCTCGTCCAGCGTGACCACGACGACGTACTGCGGATCGTCGACGGGAGCGAAACCGACCATGCTGGTGAAGTACACGCCGGCCTTGTATCCGCCGTTGACCGTGTCCGGAACCTGCGCAGTACCCGTCTTGCTGGTCACGCGGTAGCCCGGAACCTGGATGCGCTCGGCGTTGCCGCCCTGCACCGCCACGTTCTCGAGCATGCGGGTGAGGTCGGCAGCGGTCTTCTCGGTGACGATCTGCTCGTGCTTCGGCTCCTTGGCGGATACCACGGTGCCATCCGCCTGCGTGCAGGATTCGATCAGCGAGAGGTCGATCTTCTCCCCGCCGTTCGCGATCGCCTGATAGGCGCCGGCGACCTGTGCGGCGGTGACGGTGAAGAACTGGCCGAACGTCGTGGTGTACAGCGACTGGTTGTCCCACTCGCTCACAGGGTGCAGGGTGCCGGAGACCTCGGTCGGGAACCCGATCGTGTCCGTACCGACACCGAAGCGCTGCAGGTAGTCGTAGCGCACCTCGGGGCTGACCGTGGTGCCGAACTTCGACAGCGCCACGTTCGACGAGTCGATCAAGGCACCGGCGAGCGTGTAGTTGTAGGCCGGGTGGGAGAACGCGTCGTTGATCACGGCTCCGTTGGGGAACGTCTCCCGCGACGACGCGGACACGGTGCTCAACGGCGTGAGGCCTGCACCCTCCATGGCGGCAGCCGCGGTGATGGCCTTGAACGTCGATCCTGGCTCGAAGTCGTGGTGGAAGATCTCGCTGCCCCAGTCGTCGGCCGTCATTGAGCCGAGATCGTTGGGGTCGAGCGCCGGCCACTCCGCTGCGGCGCGGATCTTGCCGGTCTTCACCTCGACCACCGTGACGGTTCCGCCCTTGGCGCCCTGTTTCTTGGCCTCCTCGGTGATCATCTGCTGCAGATACCAGTTCAGATCACTGTTGATGGTCAGCTGCACCGTGCCGCCGTTCACCGCATCCACGGTGCGCTCGCTGCCGGGGATGACGACGCCGTCCTTGCCGATGCGATAGCTCTCCTCACCGTCGACGGGAGCGAGACAGGACTGCTCCATCTTCTCGATGCCGGCTTGCGCCTTGCCGCTGCCGTCGAGGAAGCCGACGATGTTCCCCGCAACCGCGCCATTGGGATACACCCGGGTCTCGCGCGCCGGCATGTGCAGGTAGGAGAGCTTGAGGTCGCGCAGCGCGATGTACTGATCCGTCGAGAGCGACTTCTTGAGCTGCACGAACTGGCTCTTGGGATTCTCGGCGAGCGCGTTCGCCACGAGGGCACGCACTTCATCGCCGGTCTGCCCGGTGATCGCGGCGATCCGCTCGGAAGCCTCTGCCCACGGAACCTTCGGGTTCTTCTTCTCCAACTCGGTGATGACGAGCGGGCTGAGCTGTGCGTCATAGACCATCACGCTCGAGGCGAGCACGGTGCCTTCGGTATCCACGATCGCGCCGCGCTGCCCGGAGATGCGGTCGCCCTTGCCGATGTGCTGGAGGGAGTCGTTGATGTGCTCATCCGCGCTGACGACCTGGATGTCGACGAGGCGCACCACGAACGCCGCGAGCACCGCGAGGATCACGGCGAGGGCGACGACCGTACGCCGACGCGGTCCGCGGGTTGCTCGTGTCGTCATGGGATCTCTCCGTCGGATGGTGGGTGGTCGGCGTGCAGGGTCAGCGCGTCGTGGGGCTGGGGAGGCCGTCGGTGATCGCCGGCGGAAGCTCCTGCGTGGCCGGGTCGACCGTGCTGTTCCCCGGCACGGGGGTGTCGGCCGGAGGCACGGTGATGAGCGAGTTGCTCACGGCGCCGCTGCCGTTCGGGTCGATGGTCGACGTCCAGTCCGCGCCGGAGCCGACGCCGAACACTGCGCCGTCGCTCAGGCGCAGATACGACGGGGAGCCCGCGACCACCATGCCGAGATCCGCGGCCTCGCTCGCGAGAGCCTGCGGCGAGCTGAGTCCTGTCAGCTCCTCCTGGAGCGCATGCGTACGCAGGGTGAGTTCGCGCTGCTGCGATGACAGGTCGGCGAGCACGAAGGAGTCCTGCGTGATCGCGAGCGAGAGCCCGATCTGCGCCGCCCCGATCGCGAGCGCACCGCCGAGCGCCATGAGCGCGTATGCCAGCTTGGGTTTGCGACGCGGCGCAGCCTGGGTGACGGGGCGCAGCCGACGTTCGGGAGCGCGTGCCGGTGCGACCGGGAGTGCCGGCTTGCGGACGGTGGCGTTCAGGCTCATGCGCGGTCCCGTACTTTCTCAGCGGCCCGTAGACGCACCGGGATCGCCCGCGGGTTGCGCGCGCGTTCCTCGTCGTCAGCGAGCTCAGCCCCCTTGGTGAGGATGCGGAACCGGGGAGCGTGTTCGGGCAGTTCGACGGGGAGCCCCGCGGGTGCCGTCGACGCGGCGGCCGCGGCGAACGCCTGCTTCACAAGGCGGTCTTCGAGGGACTGATACGACATCACCGCGATCCGTCCGCCCACGTTGAGGGAGTCCATGGCCGAGGGGATGGCATCGGCGAGCACGTTGAGCTCGGCGTTCACCTCGATGCGCAGCGCCTGGAAGACCCGCTTCGCCGGATGTCCCGCGCGCTGCGCCGCCGCCGGGGTGGCGGCGACCAGGATCTCGACGAGTTCGCCGGAGCGCAGGATCGGCTTCTTCTGCCGGGCCTCGATGATGAAGCGGGCGTACCGGCCGGCCAGCTTCTCCTCGCCGTAGCGTTCGAAGATGCGGCGGAGGTTGCCCTCGTTGTAGGTCGCGATGACCTCAGCAGCGGTGATGCCCTTGGTCTGGTCCATCCGCATGTCGAGCGGAGCATCCTTCGAGTACGCGAAGCCGCGCTCGGCCTCGTCGAGCTGCAGCGAGGAGACGCCCAGATCGAAGAGGATCGCGGAAGCGCCCTGCGCATGCAGGCCGATCTCGTCGTACACGGTGTGCACCAGCGTGACGCGATCGGCGAACCGGGCGAGCCGCTCCCCCGCGATGCGCAACGCGTCGGTGTCGCGGTCGAGACCGATGAGACGGATGTTGGCGAAGCGCTCCAGGAACGCCTCGGAATGCCCGCCCATGCCGAGGGTGGCATCGACCAGCACGGCACCGTCGGCCTGCAGGGCAGGGGCGAGCAGCTCGACGCAGCGGTCGAGCAGAACGGGGGTGTGAATGTCTCGGAGGTTCATGATCTTTCTCGGGGTGACCTTCGGCTCTGATCCCCCTCCGCTTCGCGACCCGGCACCGGGGAAGTGTGTCGGGGCGGGAGCGGCGGGGCATCACAGCCGTGGTCAGAAGAGTCCCGGAATCACCTCCTGCTCGAGTTCGGAGTAGGTCTCCTCACCGGCGGCGAGGTAGGTGTTCCAGCTCTCGGCATCCCAGATCTCGGCGTGGGCGCCGACTCCGGTGACGATGAGCTCCTTCTGCAGTCCTGCGTACTGACGCAGATGTGCGGGGATGGTGATGCGGTTCTGGCTGTCTGGCATCTCCGCACTCGCACCGGAGAGGAACAGTCGCATGAAGTCACGCGCCTGCTTGTTGGCGAGCGGGGCCTGACGGATCCGCTCGTGCATCGCCTCGAACTCGGCCGTGCTGAAGACATAGAGGCAGCGTTCCTGACCTCGGGTGACGACGATGCCGCCGCCGAGGTCTTCGCGGAACTTCGCGGGAAGGATGACCCTTCCTTTGTCGTCCAGCTTCGGTGAGTGCGTACCCAGCAACATCGGCCATCACCCCCTCTGCGTCCGGCCAACTCGAGGTGCGCCCCACTTTACTCCACTTTCCTCCACATTCCTACGGTCAATCCGCGTCAGACACGTCTCCGACGGCAAGAGTCACTTGATATTCCGCGGAAAGTCGCAGTGGAGGAAGGTGGAGGGCCAGTGGAGGATCCGCACGGGCGCCGGTTACTCCCCCGCGCGCCCGGATAAGCGGCCTCACTCGGCGGCAGACGCAAGAAGGCCCGGATGCTCAGAGCATCCGGGCCTTCCCGAAAAGAAGTGGAGGGGAGGTCAGTGACCGTCTTGTCGCCGATCCCATCGATCGTTCATGCGATCCATGAAGGACGCGGAATCCTGCCGCTTGGCGGAAGCGGCTTCCCTCGGGGTGGCAGGACTGGTACGCCGCACAGGGGTGACCGCGAACATCACTCCGGCCAGCATCGCAGCGAATCCGACGACGCCGACCACGATGCCCCAGACGTCGCCGATGATCACACCGGCCACCAGTGCGCCGACGCCGACCAGCAGCAGCAGTGCGCCGTAGACGAGGTTGCGATAGCTCAGCGTGCGGTCACCTGACGGCGCGCTCACGACGTCCGCGTCGTTGTGGAGAAGATGGCGTTCCATCTCATCGAGCAGACGCTGCTCCTGTTCGGAGAGTGGCATTTCGTCCCCCTCGGGTATTCGTCCATCCATTCTACGCGCGCCCGGGCATCCGGGGCCAGCAGTTCGACTCCCGCTTGCTTTACGTATGCTGAGAGTGTGCCATCCCCCACTCCGATCCAGGACGCCGTCGCCCTCCGCCTGGAGCGATTCATCGCCCAGATGCGCACCGAATCCGAGGAGTACGGCCCCGATGCCGCGGCGTTCCTCGACGCCGCAGCGGAAACGCTGATCGGAGGCAAGCGCCTGCGGGCACGGTTCTGCCACGCCGGCTGGAGGGCGACGGCGCGCTTCGACGATCGGAGCTCCACGGAGACCGACAGTCTCTGGGACGTCTGCGCGGCATTGGAGATCTTCCAGTCGGCCGCCCTCGTGCACGACGATCTGATCGACAACTCCGACACCCGACGTGGCCGCCCGGCCGCGCATCGCGCTCTCGAGAGCTCCCACCGCGTCGCTCGATGGACCGGCGATGCCGCCGCCTTCGGCCGCGCGTCGGCGATCCTGCTGGGCGATCTCCTCGTCGCCTGGAGCGACGACCTGCTGGAGGCGGCACTCCAGGGGCACCCCTTCGCCTCCGCGGTCAGGACCGAGTACGCGCGCATGCGGCGCGATGTCACGACCGGCCAGTTCCTCGACATCGCGGAGGAGTCCGCCTGGATCGTGAATGACAACGGCACTCATGCGGAGCGTGCACTGCGCGTGGCCTCCCTCAAGTCGGCCCGCTACAGCATCGAGCAGCCACTGATCCTCGGCGCAGCCCTCGCCGGAGCCGACGCCGATCAGGTGCAGGCTCTGCGCCGATTCGGACGGCCTGTCGGTATGGCGTTCCAGCTCCGCGACGACATTCTCGGCGTCTTCGGCGATACCGCCGTCACCGGGAAGCCCGCAGGAGACGATCTTCGAGAGGGCAAGCGAACCGTTCTGGTGGCACTCACCCGCGAAGCCCTGGACTCCCCCGCACGGACCGTGTTCGACGAGCTGCTCGGCGATCCGGAGCTGACGGCGCAGCAGGTGTCATTCCTGCAGGCGACGATCGAGGGGTCAGGCGCCCTCGGCCGTATCGAGACGATGATCGCCGACTACACACGAGCGGCCGACCAGGCCCTCAGCGGCGCGAGGCTCGACAACGCCGCCGTCGGCGACCTGCGGGACCTGGCACGCGCGGCCACTGTCCGCTCCGCCTGAGCGGATCGGCCGACGCCTCAGGCGAGAGTGCGCGCGACGCGACGGACTTCGCTCTTGTGACCGGCCAGCAGCGCGGCGATCGGGGAACGTCCGAGGCTCTCATCTTCTTCAAGCAGCCAGTCGATGAGTTCGTCGTCGGTGAAGCCGGCATCCTGCAGCACGATGATCGTGCCGCGCAAAGAGCTGAGCGGATGGCCGTCGACGATGAACACCGCAGGCACGGCGAAGACGCCGGAGCGACGGGATCCGACCAGGTAGTGCTCGTCGATGAGTCGGCGAACACGTCCGAGCGGTACATCGAGCGCTTCGACGAGGTCGGGCATCGTCAGCCACTCGGCGGCAGGGGTCACAGCAACGTTCTCAGACACGTTGCCCACTATCTCACCTCAGAACGCGCACCGCATATCGGCACTCCCGTCACTTTCTTCACTTCAGTCACTCCTGTTGACTTCTCTTTACTTCCGTGTCAGCGTTTCAGGAGCTCGAAAAGGGGGCAACCTTGAGACTGCACACCGCCACGCGTCGCACGCGTCACATTCAACTGGGAGTGCCCGCAGCCGTACTGGGGGCACTGGCCGGAACCCTCGCCGTATCCCCCGCCGCCGCAACGCAGGAGACGATGCCGCTCGAGCGACTGCACGGCTCGGCGCGTCTCGTGCCCGCGCAGTCGACACCGACGAGCTACGTCGTGCGGGCCGGCGATACGATCTCGTCGATCGCCGCACGACACGGCCTGCGCACGGTAGACGTGCTGACCTGGAACGGCCTCTCCTGGCGTTCCGTGATCTATCCGGGACAGACGCTCGCGCTCGCCGCACCCGCTGCGGTCGCCGCACCAGCGCCGAGGCCTGCAGCGCCCTCCGCCACCCGCCATACGGTCGTCGCCGGGGACACGGTCTTCGGCGTCGCACAGAAATACGGCACGACGGTCGACGCCGTGCTCGCGGCGAACGGACTCACCCGCACATCGATCATCTATCCGGGGCAGAAGCTGGCTGTGTCCGGCGCTGCCGCGCCCGCAGCGGCAGCAGCACCTGCTCCGGCCGCACCCGCAACGGCCGCGTCCTCGCGCACTCACAAGGTTGTGGCCGGCGACACCGTCTTCGCGATCGCGAAGAAGTACGGCACGACCACCAGCGCCCTGTTCGCCCTGAACGGACTCCAGTCGTCATCGATCATCTATCCGGGACAGACGCTCGTCGTGCAGCAGACCGCCGCGGCAACGGTGACGACACCGGCGCCACAACTCGCCTCCTCCCTGGACGCCGAGCAGGCCGCCACAGCCGCACTCATCATCCGCATCGGTCGGGAGCTCGGCGTCTCCGACCGAGGGATCGCTATCGCGCTGGCGACCGGGATGGTGGAATCCGGCCTACGCAATCTCGACTGGGGCGACCGGGACTCGCTCGGCATCTTCCAGCAGCGTCCGAGCACGGGCTGGGGCACTCCCGCCCAGGTGCAGGACGCCGATCGCAGCACGCGGGTCTTCTACGGCGGACGGCATGACCCCAATGGCACTGTGACGCGCGGCCTGCTCGACATTCCCGGCTGGGAGAAGATGTCCTTCACGGATGCCGCTCAGGCGGTGCAGATCTCGGCGTATCCGGACAAGTACGGCCGATGGGAGACCCAGGCCTACCAATGGCTCGTCGCCCATGGATGAGCACTGTTCCGAAAACCCGAGGGCCTCAGGGGTGAGCCGTTCCCCGGGCTTTCAGGCAGTTCTCCATAGAATTCTGACGTGACGTCCAATCAGCAGGCCGACCCCCTCATCGGGAGGCTTGTCGACGGTCGCTACCGGGTACGCGCCCGAATCGCCCGTGGCGGCATGGCCACGGTGTACGTCGCGACGGACCTCAGACTGGAACGCCGCATCGCTCTCAAGGTGATGCATGCGCACCTCAGCGACGACTCTGCCTTCCAGAGCCGCTTCATCCAGGAGGCCCGCTCCGCCGCTCGGCTGGCGGATCCGCACGTGGTAAACGTCTTCGATCAGGGTCAGGACGGCGAACTGGCCTACCTGGTGATGGAGTACCTGCCGGGCATCACCCTGCGCGAGCTCCTCCGCGAGCAGAAGCGCCTCACGATCGCCCAGACCATCACGATCATGGATGCCGTGCTGGCGGGGCTGTCAGCCGCGCATCGCGCCGGCATCGTCCACCGCGACGTCAAGCCCGAGAACGTGCTGCTCGCCGAGGACGGCCGCATCAAGATCGGTGACTTCGGACTGGCGCGGGCGACCACCGCCAACACCGCCACCGGACAGCAGCTCCTCGGCACGATCGCGTACCTGGCACCGGAACTGGTGACGAGGGGAACAGCCGATGCCCGCAGCGACATCTACGCGCTCGGCATCATGCTCTACGAGATGCTGGTCGGCGAGCAGCCGTACAAGGGCGAGCAGCCCATGCAGATCGCGTTCCAGCACGCGACCGAATCCGTCCCGCGCCCCAGTGTGCGCAACCCCGCCGTGCCGGAGCAGCTCGACGAGCTCGTGCTCTGGGCGACGGAGAAGTCCCCGGACGAGCGACCGGACGACGCGCAGCAGATGCTGGAGCGCCTCCGTGAGATCGAGCGCTCTCTCGGCGTCACACCCGTCGCTGCTGCCCCCCGCACGCAGCCGATGCACACTCAGGCGGACTCGGGCGACCTCACGAAGGTGATGCCGGGAACCACGGTCATCGCCGATCCCGCGGCGCCGGCACCGCAGACGATCGACAATGCAACCATCCTGCGCCGGCGCGCCTCGAAGCGACGCGCCCGCGGAGCTTTCCTGCTCACTCTCGTGCTGCTGCTGGCCGTGCTGGCAGGTGGCGTCGGCTGGTGGTTCGGTTCCGGTCCTGGATCGCTGATCGCCGTACCGGATGTCAAGGGACTCAGCTTCGAGGCCGCATCGGCTCAGCTCTCGGAAGAGGGGTTCACCCCGGTGAAGGCCGAGGAGAACTCGATCGACGTGGATGCGGGGGTGACGATCCGCAGTGACCCTGACACGGGCGAACGCCTGGACAAGGGCAGCGAGGTGACCGTCTACGTCTCGCTCGGGCCGGCGTCGCACACCGCCGACGCGCTGAACGGCAAGACCGAGAGCGATGCCAGGGAGTATCTCAGCGGACTCAACGTGAACGTGACGGATGATCCGCTCATGCTGTTCTCCAAGGCGGATGCCGGTGTGGTCATCAACGCCTACGTCACCCCGCGGGCGGGCGGCGACGCCTACGCGTGCGGTGATGGATGCGAGCTCCTCGAGGACGACACGGTGGAACTCTATGTCTCCGCCGGCGCCTTCCCCGACGTATCGGGCATGAGCGTGGATCAGGCGAAGCGCACACTGACCGACAAGAAGCTTGAGGTAACGGACGACCCGCAATACGCCGCCAGCGAAGATGTCGAGAAGGACCGTGTGATCGGCGTGGCTGATCGTGCGGAGCAGGGGAACTGGCGTCCGGGCGACCGAGTGCAACTCATCATCTCAACTGGTCCCCCGCTCTTCGCTGTTCCTGACGTCAGCGGGATGAGCCGGGATGAAGCGACGAGCGCACTGCAGTCGGCAGACGGCGGCTTCAATTACACGTACACGAGCGACACCGGCCTGCCGGATTCCGTGTGGGACCTCCTTGCGAACGAGAACACAAGGGTCGAGGCATACAGCCCGAAGGACGCTCAACGCAAGGGCGCCACGATTACGCTGAAGATGACCTTCGCCGGTTAGATCCGCCCTCGCACGCTGCCCTGCGTCGCTTAACGAGAGAGCCGCCCTCCCCGATCGGGGAGGGCGGCTTCGTCGTTGCGCGCGCGATGCGTCAGCGCTTCTCGAGCTCCTCTGCCACGAGGAAGGCGAGCTCGAGCGACTGCATGTGGTTCAGGCGCGGGTCGCACAGGCTCTCGTAGCGGGTTCCGAGTGCGGCCTCGTCGATCTGCTCGGACCCGCCCAGGCACTCCGTGACGTCGTCGCCGGTCAGCTCGACATGGATGCCGCCGGGGAACGTGCCCACTGCGCGGTGCGCCTCGAAGAAGCCGCGGACCTCGTCGACGACATCGTCGAAACGACGGGTCTTGTATCCGGTCGGCGTGGTGATGCCGTTGCCGTGCATCGGGTCGGTGACCCACAGCGGCTGTGCGCCCGATTCACGGACGGCCTCCAGCAGCGGCGGGAGCGCGTCGCGGATCTTGCCGGCCCCCATGCGCGTGATGAAGGTCAGGCGACCGGGCTCACGGTTCGGGTCGAGCTTGTCGATCAGCGCGAGCGCCGTGTCGGGCGACGTGGTCGGCCCGAGCTTGACGCCGATGGGGTTGCGGATCTTCGAGAAGTAGTCGACGTGCGCGCCGTCGAGGTCGCGCGTGCGCTCACCGATCCAGAGGAAGTGCGCCGAGGTGTTGTACGGCGTATCCGTGCGGGAGTCGATGCGGGTCATCGGCCGCTCGTAGTCCATGAGCAGACCCTCATGACCGGTGAAGAACTCGACGCGCTTCAGCTCGTCGAAGTCCGCACCGGCGGCCTCCATGAACTTGATCGCACGGTCGATCTCGGCCGCCATGCGCTCGTAGCGCTGGTTCGCCGGGTTCTGCGCGAAGCCCTTGTTCCACGAGTGCACCTCGCGGAGGTCGGC
Organism: Microbacterium croceum; assembly: GCF_023091245.1. Lineage (NCBI taxonomy): Bacteria > Bacillati > Actinomycetota > Actinomycetes > Micrococcales > Microbacteriaceae > Microbacterium > Microbacterium croceum. The sequence continues at coordinate 2,894,683 of NZ_JAHWXN010000001.1, forward strand.
GAAGCCACCCTGCGTGAACGCACGGATGAGGTTCAGGGTGGATGCCGCGGTGTGGTACCCCTGCAGCAGCCGGCCGGGGTCGGCCTGGCGCGAGCCCTCCGTGAAGTCGTATCCGTTGACGATGTCACCGCGGTAGGCGGGCAACGTCACATCGCCTCGAGTCTCGGTGTCGCTCGAGCGCGGCTTGGCGAACTGTCCGGCCATCCGGCCCATCTTGACGATCGGCATCGACGCGCCATAGGTCAGGACGACGGCCATCTGTAGAACGGTCTTGATGCGGTTGCGGATCTGCTCCGCGGTCGCACCGGCGAAGGTCTCGGCGCAGTCGCCGCCCTGCAGCAGGAATGCCCTGCCGGATGCCGCACGAGCGAGACGATCCCGGAGGTTGTCGACCTCGCCGGCGAAGACCAGAGGCGGAAGCCCGGCGATCTGCGTGGAGACCTCTGCCACGCGGGCGGCGTCGTGCCACTGCGGCTGCTGTTTGATGGGAAGCGAGCGCCACGCGTCCAGGGCGTCGATGTCGTGCGGGAGCATCTTCCCAGCCTAGTGGGCGCACCGCACCGCGGACGCCTCAGGACCGCTGCGTGACGCGCGACGGAAGGCGGTCCTTCACGGTCGACGCGTAGACGTCCTCGTAGTGCTGTTGCCCGAGCCGCTGGAGGGCGACCATGATCTCGTCTGTGACGGAGCGGAGGATGTAGCGGTCGTTCTCCATGCCGGCGTAACGGGAGAAGTCGAGGGGTTCGCCGATCACGATCCCGACGCGCACGACGCGGGGCAGACGCTGTCCGATCGGCATCGCGGTGTCGGTGTCGACCATCACGACGGGGATGACCGGGACCTTCGCCTCCAGCGCCATTCGAGCGATGCCGGTGCGACCGCGGTAGAGCTTGCCGTCGGGGCTGCGCGTGCCTTCGGGATAGATGCCGAGCAGATCGCCGCCCCCGAGCACCTGCAGCCCGGTGTTCAACGACGCCTCCGAGGCCTTGCCCCCGGAGCGGTCGATCGGCAACTGCCCCGTCGCCTTCATGAAGAACTTCGTCGCCCAGCCCTTGGGGCCTCGCCCGGTGAAGTAGTCGCTCTTCGCGAGGAACGACATCCGACGGTCGATCACCAGCGGGAGGAAGATCGAGTCGGCGAACGAGAGGTGGTTGCTGGCCAGGATGGCCGCTCCATTCGCGGGCACGTTGTTGCGGCCCACGATCCAGGGGCGGAAGATCCCTTTGACCACGGGGCCGATCACCACGTACTTCATCAGCCAGTAGAACATCGAGGTGAAGTCTAGCGCCGTGCCGGGCATCCGCCGGGGCGTCTCGCCACCGAAGACCCGTGTCGCGACTGGGTTTCACCCTCTCTGCGACCCCGTCTCATGCCCTAGACTCGAACGCAACCCGTCCCGACAGGTACCGAAGGAGCTGCCGTGGTCCAGTTCGAAGTCCCCGCGATCGTCCCCGCCGACCCCCAAGCGAACGTCGCCGATCTTCTGGTCGAGCGCGTGAAGGCCACCCCTGATCGGGCTCTGTTCTCCGTGCCCGACGGCGCAGGCTGGCGCGACATCTCCGCCGCCGACTTCCAGACGGCCGTCGTCGCCGTGGCGAAGGGATTCGTCGCCGCCGGCATTCAGCCCGGCGAGAAGGTCGGCTTCCTGGCGCGAACCACCTACGAGTGGACCCTGATCGACTTCGCCCTCTTCTACGCCGGCGCGGTGATGGTCCCCATCTACGAGACCAGCTCTCCCTCGCAGATCCAGTGGATCATGGAGGACTCCGGGGCGATCGCCCTCATCGTCGAGTCCCCCGAGCACTTCGCCCGTGTCGATGAAGTGCGCAGCGAACTGCCACTGATCCGCGAGATCTGGCAGCTGCACCTGGGCGCGATCGACGCCCTCACCGCGCAGGGAGCATCGGTCGACGATGCGGAGATCGAGCGACGCCGCAGTCTGGCCGTCGGCTCCGACATCGCGACGCTCATCTACACGTCCGGCTCGACCGGCCGCCCCAAGGGCTGTGTGCTGACGCACAGCAACTTCGTCGAGCTCTCCCGCAACTCGGCGAAGGCGTTGAACGAGGTCGTGCAGACGCCCGGCGCGTCCACCCTGCTTTTCATCACGACCGCGCACGTGTTCGCACGGTTCATCTCTATCCTCGACATCCACGCCGGAGTCCGCACGGGTCACCAGCCCGACACCCGTCAGCTGCTGCCCGCACTCGGATCGTTTAAGCCGACCTTTCTCCTCGCTGTCCCTCGCGTGTTCGAGAAGGTCTACAACTCGGCTGAGCAGAAGGCGGAGGCCGGAGGCAAGGGCAAGATCTTCCGCGCCGCGGCCGACGTCGCGATCGAGCACTCCAAGCTCGTCGAGGCCGGTTCGAAGATCCCGTTCGGGATGAAGCTCAAGTTCGCGCTGTTCGACAAGCTGGTCTACAGCAAGCTGCGCGAGGCCATGGGCGGCAACGTCGCATACGCGGTCTCCGGGTCCGCCCCGCTCGGCTCGCGCCTCGGCCACTTCTTCCACAGCCTCGGCGTGGTCATCCTCGAGGGCTACGGCCTGACCGAGACGACCGCTCCCGCGACCGTGAACCTGGCGGACAAGTCGAAGATCGGCACGGTCGGCCCCGCCCTCCCCGGCGTCGGAGTGCGCCTGGCGGATGACGGCGAGATCGAGGTCCGCGGCATCAACGTGTTCAAGGAGTACTGGAACAACGAAGAGGCGACCGCCGAGGCGTTCAGCGAGGGCGGCTGGTTCCGCACCGGCGACATCGGCAGCTTCGACTCCGAGGGGTTCCTCACCATCACCGGTCGCAAGAAGGAGATCATCGTGACCGCGGGCGGCAAGAACGTGGCCCCGGCCGCGCTCGAGGACCCCATCCGTGCGAACCCGATCATCGGGCAGGTCGTCGTGGTCGGAGATCAGAAGCCGTTCATCTCGGCGCTGGTCACCCTCGACCCGGAGATGCTGCCGACCTGGCTGGCCAACAACGGCCTCCCGTCAGATCTTTCGCTCGCAGACGCCTCGAAGAACGCGGCCGTCCGCGCTGAGGTGCAGAGCGCGGTGGACGCCGCCAACGCACGTGTCTCCCGCGCCGAGTCGATCCGCAAGTTCACGATCCTCGACTCCGAGTGGACCGAGGCCTCAGGTCACCTCACCCCGAAGCTCTCGATCAAGCGCAACGTGATCATGAAGGACTTCGCCGACGAGATCTCCGCACTCTACGACGAGCCGGTCGCCACGACCAACGTCGCCATCGGCGGCTGAGCGTCCCGGGCGACTCCTTCACGAACGAACGGCCCCCCGCGCAGGTGCGCAGGGGGCCGTTCGTGTCAGCCCGAGACGTCGTTCAGAACCAGGCGCTCTCGCGCACCTCGCGCATCGCGGTGCGTCGTGTCTCGGCGTCGAGCCGTGAGAGGTAGAGCTTGCCGTCGAGATGATCGGTCTCGTGCTGAAGCGCCTGAGCCAGCAGCCCCTCCCCCTCGAGCACGACCGGCTGTCCGTCGAGATCGACGCCCTCGACGCGTGCCCACGGGTACCGCAGGGCGTCATGCCAGAGCCCGGGCACCGAGAGGCAGCCCTCACCGGTCGGCACCGGATCGCCTCGCACCTCGGTCAGCACGGGATTGAGCACATAGCCGATATCGCCGTCGATGTTGTAGCTGAAGGCCCGCAGCGCCACACCGATCTGGGGGGCGGCAACACCGGCGCGACCGGGAAGCGCGACGGTGTCGATGAGGTCGGCGACCAGAGCGCGCACCCCGTCGTCGATCTCGTCGATCGGAGCGCAGACGGTGCGCAGCACGGGGTCACCGAAGATGCGGATCTCGCGAACCGTCATCAGGAGACCTGTCCCCGAAGACCCTCGACCAGCAGCGCCGCGAGCTCACGCGCCGCGGCCCTCGTCTCCGGCTGCAGGTTCGCGAAGACGATCGCGCCGCCTCCTGCGATCTGGGTGTCGTACGGCATTCGGACCACGCGTTTGGCCCGCGTCGCGAAATGCGACTCCAGCTCATCGAGGCGCACCAGTGGAGCACCGGGTGTCGATTGGTTGAGCACGACGATCGCATCGCGCGCCTGCTCCGCGTATCCGTTGGTCTCCAGCCAGGTGAGAGTCTCGGAGGCGAGTCTGGCCTCGTCGACGCTGAGCCCGGACACGATCACGATCTGATCGGCCAGGTCGAGCGTCGCGGCCATCACCGAGTGCACGATCCCGGTCCCGGTGTCGGTGAGCACCAGGGAGTAGTAGTGCGCCGCCACACCGGCGACGTCGCGATAGTCGTCATCGCTGAACGCCTCCGCGATGCGGGGATCCGCGTCCGAGGCCAGCACGTCGAGACGGGTCGCATCGCGCGCCACGATCGCCGAGATGTCGTGATAGCCCTTCACCTCGTCGTGGATGCGCACGAGATCTCGCACCGACTTGGAGTGGTGCGGGCGCACGACACGGTCGGCCAGCGTGCCGCGGTCGGGGTTGGCGTCGACCGCGATCACACGGTCGTCTCGCGCATCCGCGAGTGCCATACCGAGGAGCGCGGTGATCGTCGTCTTACCGACGCCTCCCTTGCGCGAGAGCACGGGGACGAATCTCGCACCGCCCACCAGGGGCGCGGCGATCCGTGCCGTCAGTGCTTTGCGTTCTCGGGCCCGCTTGCCATCGCCGATGTTGATCCGGCGACCGGACACCGTGTAGAGGAAGTGGCTCCACGCCCCCTCCGGCTCCGGCTTGGCGACGCGATGCGGATCGAGCAGCCGGTCAGCCGTGAGCAGGTCGGCGGTCTCCCGCCCCGCCTCGCTCAGGTCGTCCAGACGCTTCGAGGTCAGCGTCACTTCCGCACGCGCTGCGGCGCGCGTGGGCTGGGTGGCGACGGCCTTCTCTTCAGAGGTGGACACGGCGGTGCTCTCCTTCTCGATCGACGCGGAAGCGGCCGACGCCTTCGCGGCCATCGCATCGGCATCTGCTCTGGCCAGGAATCGCGCAGCGATCGCGACCTCATCGACCGTCTCCTCCTCGACCGCGGCGCTCTCCTCGTCTACGACGACGACCGCATCCGTGATGGTCTCGGCGGACGCGGCGACGATCGATACGGACACGGGCGACTCCTCGAGCACGGCGTCGACGACGATATCCTCCGCAGAAGGAGCCGGCACTGCAGCTTCCGCCGAGACACGGGCTGCAGCTCCGGTCATCGCAGCGTCCTTCGCCGCTGGAATCGTCGTCTCGGGGGCCTTGGCCTCAGGGCCCTTGCCCTCGGGGACATCGACGTCAGGCATCGGAGCGTTCGGAGCCGCCGCACCGGACGACTCCCGCTCGGGCACGTCCTGCTCCCGCACCGTGGCGTCGGGCATGGAGGTCGTGGCCACGAGCTTCTCCGCCGTCGCCGCCGTCTTCTTCTTCGACTTCTTCGCGGTCGCCTTGGCTGCCGACTTCAGGAGGCCGCTGGCGGGCGTCTCCGACACCAGCGGATGCGGCTCCGGCTTCGCCGCTGACGCGGCTGATGCCGAGAGCGGAGCGACGACCTCCGCATCGAGCGGCGAGATCGGAGTCGTCGGCACCGCCGCATCGGGCATCTTCACGCCCTCGATGGACACCTCGTCGACGATGAGATCGGCCACGACTTCTCCGTCGAGCACCCCATCGTCATCGAGGTCGTCGTCGTCATCCTGCGGGAGGACGACATTCACCTGCGCGGTCCCACCGAGGATGCCGATGACGGCCGTGTCAACGGACGCGGCGTCATCGAGCACCCCCAGCGAGTTCTCCTCGAGAGGATCTGAGCTGTTCTTCGGGGTCACGGTGTCACTCCAAGCCTGTGCGGGGCCTCGGGCGCGCACCTGGTGCGCGGCCCTCGCCCGCACAAGATTAGTGCGCGGGACGGATCACGACCAAAAGATCTCCCGCATCCACCTGCTGCGTCTCGCTGATCGCATGACGTTCGACGACGCCGTCGATGGGCGATGTGATGGCCGCTTCCATCTTCATCGCCTCGATCGAGGCGACCGGTTCGCCGGCCCTGACGTGGGCGCCGACATCGGCCTTGAGCGTCACGACTCCGGAGAACGGAGCGGCCACCTGACCGGGCACCGAGGTGTCGGCCTTCTCGACCTCGTGCGCGTCCACCGCGATGGAACGGTCGCGGACGAACACCGGGCGCAGCTGACCGTTCAGCGTCGTCATGACGGTGCGCATGCCCCGATCATCCGCGTCGCCGATGGCTTCGAGCCCGACGTAGAGCTGCACGCCCCTATCGATCTCGATCAGGTGCTCCTGTCCCTGCACCAGACCGTAGAGGTAGTCGCTCGTATCGAGCACCGAGAGGTCGCCGAACAGCTCGCGCATCTGCGTGAACTCCTGGGTCGGCGCCGGGAACAGCAGCGTGTTCAGCCGCGCACGCCGCGTGACGCTGTCGCCGGCGAGAGCCGCCTCATCGTCCGCCGTGAGGGCCGTCACGCCGGGACGCACCGAGCGACCGGCCAGCACCTTCGTGCGGAAGGGCTCGGGCCATCCACCGGGCAGGTCGCCCAGCTCTCCGGCCATGAAACCCACGACCGAGTCGGGCACGTCGTACTTCTCGGGGTTCGCCTCGAAGTCAGCGGGGTCCGCCTTGACGGCGGCGAGGTGCAGGGCGAGGTCGCCGACCACCTTCGAAGACGGCGTCACCTTCGGCACCCGTCCGAGGATGCGGTCGGCCGCGGCGTACATGTCCTCAATGAGCTCGAAGTCGTCGGCGAGTCCGAGTGCCTTCGCCTGCTGGCGCAGGTTCGACAGCTGACCGCCGGGGATCTCATGGTGGTAGACGCGGCCCGTGGGGCCCGGCAGCCCGGACTCGAACGGCGCGTACTGGTGACGAACTGCCTCCCAGTAGGGCTCGAGATCGGAGACTCCCCCGAGATCGATGCCGCTGTCGCGGTCGGTGTGCGCGAGCGCCGCGACGAGTGCCGAGAGCGACGGCTGGCTGGTCGTTCCCGACAGCGGGGCGGAGGCCGCGTCCACGGCGTCGACTCCCACGGCGCTGGCGGCGAGCAGGGTGGCGAGCTGACCGCCCGGCGTGTCGTGCGTGTGCAGGTGCACCGGCAGATCGAAGCGCTCGCGCAGTGCGGCGACGAGCGTGGCGGCGGCAGCAGGACGCAGGAGACCCGCCATGTCCTTGATCGCGATGATGTGCGCTCCGGCATCGACGATCTGCTGGGCGAGCTCGAGGTAGTAATCGAGCGTGTAGAGGTCCTCGGCCGGGTTGAGCAGATCACCCGTGTAGCACAGGGCCACCTCGGCGACAGCGGTGCCGGTACGACGCACCGCATCGATCGCCGGTCGCATCTGCTCGACGTCGTTGAGCGCGTCGAAGATGCGGAAGATGTCGACACCACTTGCTGCGGCCTCTGCCACGAAGGCATCGGTCACCGCGGTCGGGTACGGGGTGTAGCCGACCGTGTTCCGCCCGCGCAACAGCATCTGGATCGCGACGTTCGGCAGGGCCGCCCGCAGCTTGTCGAGGCGCTCCCACGGGTCTTCGCCGAGGAACCGCAGCGCGACGTCGTACGTCGCACCGCCCCAGGCCTCGACCGAGAGCAGACCAGGCGTCAGCTGCGCGATGTACGGCGCCGCGGCGACGAGGTCCTTCGTGCGCACGCGTGTGGCCAGCAGGGATTGATGAGCGTCGCGGAAAGTCGTGTCGGTGATCGCGAGCGCGGTCTGCTCTCGCAGGCTCCGCGCGAAGCCCTCAGGGCCGAGCTCCAGCAGTCGCTGACGCGAGCCGGCGACGGGCTGCGCGGTCAGGTCGATGCTCGGGAGCTTGGTCCGCGGGTCCACGACACCGGGGTGCGCACCGTGCGGCTTGTTGACGGTGACGTCCACGAGCCAGTTCAGCATCTTGGTTCCGCGGTCCTTCGACACCCGGCCGCGCAGAAGCTCAGGGCGCTCGTCGATGAACGAGGTGCTGACGTCTCCCGCGATGAAGGCCTCGTCCTCGAGCAGTGCCTGCAGGAAGGGGATGTTGGTGGAGACGCCGCGGATGCGGAACTCGGCCAGCGCACGACGCGCACGCGCGACGGCTGCCGGGAAGTCGCGCCCGCGACAGGTGAGCTTGGCGAGCATCGAGTCGAAGTGGGGGCTGATCTGTGCGCCCTGGTGCACGGTTCCGCCGTCGAGGCGGATGCCGGCGCCACCAGGCGAACGGTAGGTCGTGATCTTCCCCGTGTCCGGACGGAAGCCCTGGGTCGGGTCTTCCGTGGTGATACGGCACTGGAGCGCCGCGCCGCGCAGGTGCACGTTCTCCTGCTGCAGACCCAGCTGCGCGAGCGACTGCCCCGCCGCGATCCGCATCTGGCTCTGGACGAGGTCGACGTCGGTCACCTCCTCGGTCACCGTGTGCTCGACCTGGATGCGCGGGTTCATCTCGATGAACACCACCTCGCCGGCGCGCTCCCCCGCCGTCTCCAGCAGGAACTCGACAGTGCCGGCGTTCTCGTAGCCGATCGACCGCGCGAACGCGACCGCGTAGCCGTGCAGAGCGGTGCGGACGCTGTCATCCAGGTTCGGGGCCGGGGCGATCTCGACGACCTTCTGGTGACGGCGCTGCACCGAGCAGTCGCGCTCGAAGAGGTGGACCGTCTCGCCGGTCTTGTCGGCGAGGATCTGCACCTCGATGTGGCGAGGCCGCACGACCGCCTGCTCCAGGAACATGCGCGCGTCACCGAACGCGCTGGCAGCCTCGCGCATCGCCTCGGCAAGCGCCGGCGCGAGCTCGTCGGCCGTGGCCACGCGCCGCATGCCGCGACCGCCACCACCGGCGACGGCCTTCGCGAAGAGCGGGAATCCGATCTCCTCCGCCTGCGACACGAGCAGCTCGACGTCATCCGATGCCTCGGTGGAGCGCAGCACCGGCACACCGGCCTCGATCGCGTGCCGCTTGGCCTCGACCTTGTTGCCCGCCATCTCGAGCACCGAAGCGGGGGGTCCGATGAAGACGATGCCGTTCGCCGCCGCCTTCTCCGCCAGCTCCGGGTTCTCGGAGAGGAACCCGTAACCGGGGTAGATCGCGTCAGCACCGGACTCGCGCGCGACACGGATGATCTCGTCGACGCTCAGGTAGGCGCGAACAGGGTGACCCCGCTCGCCGATCTCGTAGGCTTCATCGGCCTTCAACCGATGAACGGAACCACGGTCCTCATGCGGGAAGACGGCGACGGTTCTCGCCCCGACTTCTACTGCCGCACGGAAGGCACGAATCGCGATCTCGCCACGGTTTGCCACAAGGATCTTCTTGAACATGCACACCTCTGAAAGCTCGATGGGCGCCGTTTTCGACGCACATGGGGCGGGGCTGAGTGTTCCCCCAGCCTAGGGGAAGGTAACGTGGAGTCCGTGCACGTACTCAGCGTCAGCTCTCTCAAGGGAGGCGTCGGCAAGACGACCGTGACCCTCGGCCTGGCCTCAGCGGCCTTCGCCCGAGGCGTCCGTACTCTCGTCGTCGACCTCGACCCTCAGTCCGATGTGTCCACCGGGATGGATATCCAGGTGGCAGGTCGGCTCAACATCGCCGATGTCCTGGCGAACCCGAAGGAGAAGGTCGTCCGACAGGCGATCACCTCCAGCGGGTGGGCCAAGGTGCATCCCGGCACCATCGACGTGCTCATCGGCAGCCCCTCGGCGATCAACTTCGACGGTCCGCACCCCAGCGTGCGCGACGTGTGGAAGCTCGAGGAAGCGCTCGCCGCCGTCGAAGCCGACTATGACCTCGTGCTGATCGACTGCGCGCCGTCGCTGAACGCCCTGACGCGCACGGCATGGGCAGCCAGCGACCGTGTCATGGTCGTCACCGAACCCGGACTCTTCTCCGTCGCCGCCGCCGACCGAGCCCTGCGCGCGATCGAGGAGATCCGTCGCGGTCTCTCGCCTCGTCTTCAGCCGCTCGGCATCGTGGTAAATCGCGTACGCCCGCAGTCCATCGAGCATCAGTTCCGCATCAAGGAACTCCGCGACATGTTCGGCCCGCTCGTCCTCTCGCCCCAACTGCCGGAGCGCACCTCGCTGCAGCAGGCGCAGGGCGCAGCGAAGCCGCTTCACATCTGGCCCGGCGATTCCGCCCAGGAGCTCGCTGCGGACTTCGATCAGCTCCTCGACCGCATCATCCGCACCGGACGCATCGCCGTCGCAGACAACGGCACCCAGAACTGATCAGTACACGCGCACACAGCGAAACGGCCATCCTCGTCGAGGATGGCCGTTCTGCGTGATGCAGACGTTCGTCAGGCGGAGCGCTGGGAGCGACGGGCACTGAGTTCGTCGACCGGGTCGGGCGCGGTCGCATCGAACTGCACGAGCGTGGACTCGACCTCGCGCAGGACCTTGCCCACCGCGATGCCGAACACTCCCTGACCACGGCTGACCAGGTCGATGACCTCGTCGTTCGAGGTGCAGAGGTAGACAGAGGCGCCGTCGCTCATCAGAGTCGTCCCGGCGAGATCGCGGATGCCGGCGCGGCGGAGCTCCTCCACCGCAGTGCGGATCTGCTGCAGTGAGATTCCGGTGTCCAGCAGACTCTTGACGAGCTTGAGCACCAGGATGTCGCGGAAGCCGTAAAGACGCTGCGACCCGGAGCCGTTGGCCCCGCGAACCGTGGGTTCGACGAGTTCGGTGCGGGCCCAGTAGTCGAGCTGACGGTAGGTGATGCCGGCGGCGCGTGCGGCGACAGCGCCGCGGTAGCCGACCTCATCGTCCATGGCCGGAAGACCGTCCGTGAAGAGGAGTTCGGGCACGAAGCGCGGGTCTCCTGCGAGCTCATCCGCATTCATCTGAAATCCTCCCTGGAACGGTTATCTCCACGGTAGAGCAGTGCCCAGGCAGCAGCAATGACATCCGCGCGAGACCGAAGGTGTGTCGCAATCAGTTCGTTACGAAAGGACCCGCGACAACGCATCCTTGACGAAGAGCGAGCGCACCTCGTCGATCTTCGTGGCCAGTTCAGGAGCCAGTTCGCTCGCCTTGGCGCGCGACGCGGCATCCGTGCGACGGAGCAGTGCCGACATCGCGGATTCGATGAGTGCGACCTCGCGTTCGGCGCCCTGGCGCAGCGAACGGAGGTGCCGCGGTTCGATGCCGTGACGGTCGAGCGCCACGAGGCCGCGCAGCAGCGTGACGACCGACTCCGAATAGCTCTCCTGCGCCGTGATGACACCCGTGCTGATCGCGTCGTTGAGCAGCTGAGGCCCTGCCCCGGCCGCGGCGAGGAGCTCGTCGCGACGGTAGCGACGCGGCGCGGGCGCGATGGACGGAGGCGGCGTGAGAGCAGCGCCCTCACCCCGCGCCTCGGCCTCGTCGAGCTGCTCGCGGATGACGCTCAGCGGCAGGTAGTGGTCGCGTTGCAACGTGAGGCCGAGACGGAGCCGCTCGATGTCGGCCGAGGAGAACTTGCGGTAACCCGACTCGGTCCGGGAAGGCGTCACGATTCCCTGGACCTCGAGGAAGCGCAACTTGCTGGAGGTCAGTTCGGGGAACTCCGGTGTGAGTCTGGCCAGCACCTGGCCGATACTCAACAGGCCCGCGGACGCAGAGCGTTCGCGGGCGGGAGAGGCCGCCATCAGTTGTTCGCCGTGGGGCGATCGACGGGTGAGGCGAAGAAGTTCAGGCGGAACTTGCCGACCCGGACCTCGGATCCGTCGACCAACGGGCTGCGGTCGACACGCTCACCGTTCACATAGGTGCCGTTGAGGGAGCGCTGATCGATGATCTCGAAGGTCGTCCCGGTGCGGGTGACCTCGGCGTGACGACGGGACACGGTCACGTCGTCGAAGAAGATGTCGGCCTCGGGGTGGCGTCCGACAGTGGTCACGTCGGTATCCAGGAGATACCGGGCTCCGGCGAGGGCGCCGGAGCGGACCAGCAGGAGCGCTGATCCTGAGGGCAGAGCGGCGATCGCGGCCTGCTCCACATCGGTGAGTTCCACACCGAACGGCACGAAGGACAGGTCCGAATCGTGTCCGAACGTCTGCGTCACGTCGTGTCGTTGTTCGCCGGAACGGTGAATGGCCGAGTCACCTGCCGGTCGGCTGTCGCTGTCTGTCACTGTGCCCTCCTCGTCATCCAGACTAACGGATTCCGGAGCGGTCCTGGGAGGCCGCCTTCACACTCAGGCATCCCATACCGGAGATTCATAGGCTGTGAGGGTGCAGACCACAGCCCGCCGCTTCCCCGCCGTCCCCGTCGCGCTGGCCGCGACCCTCCTCGCCGCGTTCCTGGTGCTCTTCTCACCGCTCGCCGCGTCCGCCCACGATGCCCTGGTGTCGTCATCGCCGGCGGCCGACAGCACCGTGGAGACGCTCCCCGACGAGCTGACGCTCACCTTCAGCGCCAAGCTGATCACCGGCGAAGGCGCGACCGAGGTCGTCGTGACGGACGCGGAAGGCAACTCGGTCACCGACGGCGAGCCGACCGTGGACGGGGCGATCGTCACACAGCCGCTGAAGGCCGAGGCCGCTGCCGGCGAGTACCACGTCATCTGGAAGGTCGTCTCGAGCGACGGCCACCCCACGTCGGAGGAGTTCTTCTTCACCGTCACCGCGAGCTCCCTCCCCGCGCCAGACGCCACCCCCACGACGGCACCGGCGACGGCTGCCCCCTCGCCGGAGTCCACCAGCACACCGGAAGCGACGACGACGCCGGCGCCGGATGCCGACGCCCCGTCCAGCGCTTCTGCGTGGATCTGGGCCCTGTCGATCGGCGGCATCGCCGCGATCGCGGCACTGCTCGTCTGGTGGACCGTGCGCGCCAGGAAGAACGCCTCCGCGACCGATTCCGACCCCTCCACGGGACGATAGGCTTGACGCATGCCTCATTACGACGTCGTCATCCTCGGTGCAGGTCCTGGTGGATACGTCGCTGCGGTTCGCAGCGCGCAGCTCGGCCTGTCCACCGCCATCATCGAGGAGAAGTACTGGGGCGGTGTCTGCCTCAACGTGGGCTGCATCCCCTCCAAGGCCCTCCTCAAGAATGCGGAGCTCGCGCACACCCTGAACCACAAGGCAGACTTCTTCGGCATCTCCGGTGAGTTCACGATCGACTTCGGCAAGGCGTTCGATCGCAGCCGCGAGGTCGCCGAGGGGCGCGTCAAGGGCATCCACTTCCTGATGAAGAAGAACAAGGTGACCGAGTACAACGGTCGCGGCACCTTCACCGGCCCCAAGACGATCTCGGTCGCCAAGGCCGACGGGTCGACGGAGGAGGTCACGTTCGACAACGTGATCATCGCCACCGGCTCCAAGGTGCGTCTGCTCCCCGGCGTCACGCTGAGCGAGAACGTCGTGACGTACGAAGAGCAGATCATGACGCGCGAGCTTCCGGAATCGATCGTCATCGTCGGCGCCGGCGCCATCGGCATGGAGTTCGCCTACGTGCTGACGAACTACGGCGTCAAGGTCACGATCATCGAGTTCCTCGACCGCGCGCTCCCCAACGAGGACGCCGACGTGTCGAAGGAGATCACGAAGCAGTACAAGAACTACGGCGTCGACATCCTCACCTCGACCAAGGTCGAGACGATCGTCGACAACGGCTCGTCCGTCACCGTCACGTACACCGGCAAGGACGGGCAGCAGAGCTCGATCGAGGCCGGCAAGGTTCTCATGTCGGTCGGCTTCGCCCCGAACGTCGAGGGCTTCGGCCTGGAGAACACCGGCGTGAAGCTCACCGAGCGTGGTGCGATCGACATCGACGACCACATGCGCACCAACGTCGAGGGCATCTACGCCATCGGCGACGTGACCGCCAAGCTGCAGCTGGCCCACGTGGCCGAGGCCCAGGGCGTCGTCGCGGCCGAGACCATCGGCGGCGCGGAGACCCAGACGCTCGGCGATTACCGCATGATGCCGCGCGCCACGTTCTGCTCCCCCCAGGTCGCCTCGTTCGGCCTCACCGAGCAGCAGGCCAAGGATGAGGGGCGCGAGATCAAGGTCGCGACCTTCCCGTTCATGGCGAACGGCAAGGCGCACGGCCTCGGCGAGCCCGTCGGCTTCGTCAAGCTGATCGCCGACGCCGAGCACCTGGAGCTCATCGGCGCGCACATGATCGGTCCCGACGTCTCGGAGCTCCTGCCGGAGCTCACCCTGGCGCAGAAGTGGGACCTCACGGCTCTCGAGCTGGCGCGCAACGTGCACACGCACCCGACGCTGTCGGAGGCGCTGCAGGAGGGCTTCCATGGCCTCGCCGGTCACATGATCAACTTCTGATCCACTCGCGTCACGAAGGCCCGGTCCGCTGCTGCGGATCGGGCCTTCGTCGTCACGGGGTCGTCGGGTTCCAGCGCAGTTCGAGCCGGAAGGGCATCCTCGTGCGCACGGTCCACCCCTGCGGCACCACCGCGGCCAGCTCCTGCGCCGTGTACGAGCGGCGGATGCTGATCAGTCCGTCCTCCCGGATGAAGGTCCCGGCCAGCACTGTGCCGGAGAACGGAGCGGTGCCGGCTCGATAGAGCGCGTAGGCGGCGTCGGCGCGGGCGATGTCATGGTGCACGACCACCCCGGTGTCTCCGACCAGCGCCCGCGTATCCTGCAGCATCCGCGGCAGCTCGGCATCGGACAGATGATGCAGCACGTGGTTGGAGAGCACGACGTCGAACTGCGCTCCCTCCGCGACCAGTTCGTGCGAGAACGCGCAACGGTATCGGATCCCTGCACCGCCGTCGTGATCCGACGCCCACCTGATCGCACGCTCATCGGCGTCCAACGCGGTGATGTCGGCCGACAATCCATCACGGTGAAGCCGTCTGGCGAGGTCGCGGCACAGATCTCCCCCACCGGCTCCCACATCGAGGATGCGCACGCGGCCGTGGCGCGCACGCGGGCGGACGTCGCGGCGGTAGACGCCGCCGGGACGCGAGACCAGGGCGTTGACGATGCGGAATCGGTCGTAGGTGCGACCGAGCATCCGCTCATCCGCATCCGGCGCATCCATCAGCTCGCGGGCATCGACGGCCCTGGTCGACAGGTCAGGCCGCACGGGGCCCCGGTTCGTCAACCGTGAACAGCGCGCTCTCGGCGGTCAGCCCCGGTCCGAAGGCCATGGCGGCGACCCGCTCACCCGGCTGCGCCCCTTCCTGTTCCAGGATGCGTTTCAGCACGAACAGCACGGTCGCGCTGGACATGTTGCCGTTCTCGCGGAGTACCTCTCGGGCCGGATGCAGGTGCGCATCGCTCAGGTGGAGGCGTTCCTGCACGCGATCCAGGATGCCGCGCCCACCGGGGTGGATCGCCCAGTGCGCGACCTTCTCGCCGATCGTGCCGCCGTCGAAAGCCGTGACCAGGTCGCCCTCTCTCGCATAGAGCGGACGGAGGGCATCGATGATCGTCTCCCCGATGATCTGCGGCACCGCGGTCGACAGGACCATCTCGAACCCGGAGTCTCCGATCATCCAGGCCATGTCGCTCTCGCCCTGCGGAGCGATCGCCGTGTGGAATCCGTCGAGCCGCAGCGCGGGCAGCGTGGTGGCGAGAGGACGCGCGGTCACGATGCCGGCCGCGGCCCCGTCGGCGAACAGCGAGGAGGCCACGATCGTGTCGGGGTCCTCCGAGGAGCGCAGGTGCAGGGTGCACAGCTCGACGCTGACGATCAGGACGACCGCATTCTGGTCCGCCGCGCAGAACTGACTCGCCGCGCGCAACGCGGGCATGGCGGCGTAACAGCCCATGAAGCCGAGATGGTAGCGCTGCACGCTGTCGCCCAACCCCAGGGAGCGTGTGATCTCGTAGTCGGGACCCGGCGCGAAGAAGCCGGTGCACGACACCGTGATGACATGGGTGATGTCGCTCGCCTCGATGTCGGGATCTGCCTCGACAGCTCGACGGGCCGCGGCGACGAAGAGCGGGAACGCCTCGCGGACGTAGACCTCGTTTCGCGTCCCCGTGCTCGGGGACAGCAGCGCACCTGCGGTGCGATCGAAGAAGACCGGATGCTCCGGCGCCGCGGTGGGCGCGAACTCGTCGATCACGGTGTGGCGGGTGTCGATGCCCGAGACGGTGAACGATGTGGACACGATCCGCTGCGCCAGCCGTCCGAGATCGGGCTGCGAGCCGAAGATGTCCCGGATCTGATCCTGCCGGAGCACGGTATCCGGAACGATCGTCTGGAGTGATCTCAGCACGGCAGGGCGACTCATGATGTCACTCAAGCACCCCGGAGACCATCGTGGAAAGGGGCTTGCGCCGTGTCGGCGTGTTTGCGATGCGGCTCAGAACCCCAGGGCGCGCGCGAGCTTGGATCCGGACGCGGAGTCGCGTCCACCGGCGGCACGGACCGCATGCTCGACGGCGGCGAAGAAGGACTCCCTGCCCGCGGCATCCGCGGGTGCGGCCGGTCCGAGCTCCATCTCCCATTCGCGCCATTCTCGCTGCGCTCCCCGGCGCAGATCCGTGGCACGGACGCGATCATCGACGAACTCCGCCATGACGCCGTCCGGCCCGGTGAGGAGATAGGCCGTGCGGTCGTTCTCGATGCGCGCGAGCGGACTCAACGGCGCCGTGGTCCAGCGGGCGATCATGGTCGCGACCGCCTCCGGAAGCTCCTCACCCTCACCGAGCGGCCAGCCGAGTTCGAGTCGGCCATCGCCTTCCCGTGGCCCCTTCACGTGCCAGCCCTCGTCCGGACCTCCGGTGCGGCGACGCAGGGCGACGCCGGCGCGGGAGAGCGCTCCGTCGTCGGTGTCGAAGTAGCGAGCGTCGAGTGCGCGCGCCTCACCGGCCGTCACGGCGTCGACTCCCGGGATCCCCTGCCAGAGCGGCAGGGGCGTGGAGACGTCGACGTCGTACTTGCGCTCGACCTCGACCGTGCGAGAGGGCTCAGTCATCCGAAGGACTGATGTCCTCGAGCGCCTCGTCGTACCAGTAGTCGATCTCGGTGGGCCCGTCGTTCGTGCCGGTGTTCGCCGGCTCGCCGCGGCGGTTGTATACCACCTGCGTCTCGCTGTAGGGGACGATCAGCTTGTCGTCCGCATCGCCCAGAGGAATGATCTGCCCGTCCAGCGGGCCGCCGTGAAGTCGCGCGAGTGCCATGACATCACCCTAGCCCTGCCTTCCCCCGACAGCGCCAGCGCCGACGGCGTTCCGCTCAGGTGCAGGCGATGCCCACGACCGCGCCGGCGATCATCCACGGCCCGAAGGCGATGCGCGTCTTGCCGTCCGCACGGCGCAGAGCGATCAGCACCAGCGCATAGAGCGCACCGAGCACGAAGGCCGAGGCGGCTCCGACCGCGAGCGCCTGCCAGCCATGCCAGCCGAGGAGCAGTCCGATGACCACCGCGAGCTTGACGTCGCCGCCTCCCATCCCGGCGGGGCTGAGCAGACGCAGCGCTGCATAGAAGCCGCCGAGGATCAACGCCCCCAGGAGAGCACGGAGCAGGGTGCGCGTCCCTCCGGTGCCGATCGCATCGAGCAGCACGAGCAGGAGCAGCCCCGCCAGGGTCGGCAGCACGATGCGATTCGGCAGCCGATGCGTGCGGACGTCGATCACGATCAGACAGGCGCCGATGCCGGCCAGCGCCAGATGGACGAGGGCCACGAGCACGGTGCGCAGATCCATGTCGGCAGGCTAGGAGATCATCGTCGGATGCGTCCGACGGCTGTGGATAACCGCGACTCGGGTCCGCACGGCAGCATCTTCCGCAATGTCGGATGTACGAATTACCGTGATCATCACCACTTGCTTTATTCGAATATATCTTCGAGGATGGAATCATGGGGATCGGGCTCGATGCGGTGACCGCGCTCTCTCCGACGGGCGACTTCCGCGCCGGAGAGGTGCTGCGGCTGCGCCGTGAGATCAGCCGCATGCAGCGCCGCCGCAGTGACGATGCGCTGCTCCCCCTCGACCCCGCATTCGCCTCGCTGCTGCCGGAGGAGGGGCTGGTGACCGGCACCGCATACACCGTCACGCCCTCGCCGAGCCTGGTGCTCGCCCTGCTCAGCGCGGCCTCCCGCAAGGGGCACTGGAGCGCGGTCGTCGGCATGCCGACCCTGGGCGTGGAGGCCGCAGCCGCCTTCGGCATCGACCTCTCCCGGCTGATCCTCGTCCCCGACCCCGCCGACCGTTGGCTCGCCGCGACCTCGGCCCTCGCCGAGGTCATCCCCCTGATCGTCGTCCATCCGGCGAGCCGCGCGCGCGATGCCGACATCTCGCGTCTGAGCGCGCGTCTGCGCGACCGCGGATGCACGCTGCTGGTCGCCGCCTCCTCCGCCGGCGAATGGCCGCAGAGCGAGGGCTCGATCCACATCGACGACCCGCACTGGCATGGCCTCGGTGCCGGCTGGGGGCTGCTCTCCGACTGCACCGTCACGGTGACCGCCCGCACCAGGCGCGCCCCGATGCCCTCTCGCGTGCAGGTGCGCCTCCCCGGCAACCGCGGCCTGGTGGAGCCGTTGAGCGTCGATGTGTCGAGTTCCGAGCGGCGAGGCCCCGAGCTCACCGCTCTGCCCTCCCTGCCCTCCTTGCCCTCCTTGCCCTCCTTGCCCTCCGAAGCCTCCCCACGGAACACCGCTCCCGACCACGAGCTCTCCTTCTGGGCGGAGGCCGGATGAACGCCCCGCTCCGCGTCCTCGTGCTGTGGTTCCCGGACTGGCCGCTGCGCGCCGCACTCGGTGGGCCGCCGCCGCACCCGCCCACTGCGCTGGTGCAGGCGAACACCGTCGTGGCCTGTACGGCCTCGGCGCGGGAGCACGGCGTGCGCTCGGGGCAACGTCGACGCGTCGCCCAGGGACATCTGTCCTCCCTGCAGGTGCTCCCCCACGATGCCGCGCGGGACGAGCGTGCCTTCCTCCCTGTGCTGCAGCTCATCGAGAAGCACGCGCCAGGGGTCGCCCAGCTCCGACCCGGACTGGCCGTGCTGCGCGCCAGAGGGATCTCCCGTTATCACGGCGGAGAGGCCGCGGCGGCGGATGCCCTCGCCGCTGTCCTCACGGAGGCCGGCCTGCCCGAAGTCCGCATCGGCGTCGCGGACGGCCCCTTCACCGCCGAGATCGCCGCCAGAGGGCCTCGCCCTCGCACGGTCGTCCCCGCGGGGCTGTCGAAGGACTTCCTGGCCCCCTACCCCGTGCAGGTGCTGCGAGACGAGCAGATCCCCGACCTCCTGATCAGACTGGGCGTACGCACGCTCGGCGAGTTCACGGCGCTCCCCGCGATCGAGGTGCGCGACCGCTTCGGCGAGCGCGGAGCCCGCCTGCATGCCCTCGCGGCCGGCGCGGATTCCCAGCCTCTGGTCCCGCGCCCGCCCGACCCCGAGCTGGTGCGCAGCGTGGAGTTCGAGACCCCTCTGGCCGGAGCCGACCAGGTGGCCTTCGCCGTGCGACAGACCGCCGACGGGGTGCTGGTGGCCCTGGGCGAGGCGTCGCTCGTGTGCACCGAGGTCCGGATCGATCTGACCGACGACAACGGACTGGTGTTCTCCCGCACCTGGCTGCACCCCACCTGCTTCGACGCCTCCGATCTGGTCGACCGCATCCGGTGGCAGCTCGAGGCCCTGGCTGCGCAGAACGCGAAGGATCCGGTCGACGAGGCGCGGGCGTTCGGCGGCATCTCCGCCGTGCGCATCGTGCCGGTGGCGGTGGACGACGCGGCGCATCATCAGCCGGGCCTGTTCGGCTCCGGCACCGATGAGCGCCTGCACCATGCCGTCTCGCGGGTGCAGACGATGCTCGGTCACGAGGGAGTGGTCACCGCCGCGCTCTCAGGAGGGCGGTGGCTCGCCGACCGGCAGGTGCTCACTCCATGGGGCGAGCGCCCGGTCGCCCCCCGCGATCCCACTCGTCCCTGGCCGGGGAGCCTGCCCGATCCGCTGCCGGCTGAGGTGTTCCGTCCGCCCCGCCCCATCGGAGTGGACGCGGCAGACGGCAGCACGATCAGCGTCGATGAACGCGGGGCGCTGTCCGCCGCCCCGGCACGGATCAACGGGAGCGTCGTGCAGGGGTGGGCGGGCCCCTGGCCGATCCATGAGCACCGGTGGACGGCGGGCGGAGGCAAGAAAGGGCATCGGCTGCAGATCGTCGATGACCGCAACCGCGCCTGGCTGGTGTTCTGCACCGGCGAGCGCTGGTGGGCTGAGGGGAGGTATCGCTGATGGGCTGGCACAATCCACCGCTGTCCTGGAACGAGCTGGAACGCACGCTCAGTGGAGAGGAGCCCCCTGCGCACCCGACTGTCGCCGAGCCCCGAGGAGCGCGCGCCGACCCCGGGCCGGTGAGCCGAAGACGACAGCGGACCCCACCCGCACCCATCCCCCGCCCCGCGGATGCTGTGCCCTACGCCGAGCTGCACGCGCACTCCTCCTACTCCTTCCTCGACGGCGCCTCATCGCCGGAGGAGCTTCTGGCCGAGGCTGAACGGCTCGGCCTCACGGCTCTGGCACTCACGGATCACGACGGCTTCTACGGGGCTGCCCGCTTCGCCGAGGTCGCCGATCTGATGGAGGCACCGTTGCAGACCGTGTTCGGCGCCGAGCTCTCACTCGAACTGCCCGCTCCGCAGCGGGGCACCCCCGATCCGCTGGGCGACCACCTGTTGGTCCTCGCCCGTGGGATGGAGGGGTATCACCGGCTGTCCGGGGCCATCACCACCGCCCAGCTGCGCGGCGGCGAGAAGGGGCGCCCCGTCTACGACCTCGACGAGCTCGCGGCGAGCGCAGGTGGAGAGTGGACGATCCTCACCGGATGCCGCAAAGGCAGCGTGCGACGGGGACTGGAGAACGGCGATGCCGAGACTCCTCTCCGGCTGCTCGTCGACCTGTTCGGCGCCGACCACGTCGCCGTCGAGCTCTTCGACCACGGCGACCCGCAGGACAGCAGCCGCAACGACGCCCTCGCCGAGCTCGCCACCCGGATGCGTCTGCCGGTGGTGGCGACCAACAACGTGCACTATGCGACGCCGGCCCGCGCCCCGCTGGCCGAGGCCGTCGCCGCGGTGCGGGCGGTGCGCAGCATGGACGATCTCGACGGCTGGCTCCCCGCGCACGGCGGCGCCCATCTGCGCAGCGGCGCGGAGATGACGGCCCGCTTCCGGCGGTACCCCGGAGCGATCTCCTACGGCCTCGAGCTGGCTGCCGCATCGGCCTTCCCCTTGCGCAGGGCCCGACCGGCTCTCCCGCAGCAGGAGGTACCGGAGGGGCACACGCCGATGAGCTGGCTGCGCTCCCTGGTCTGGGAGGCCGTGCCCACGAAATACCCGCGGCTGGATGACGACGGGCGGCGCCGCATCGGCCGCGAGCTCGACGTCATCGAGGAGAAGGACTTCCCCGGCTACTTCCTCATCGTGCACGACATCGTGGCGGAGGCGCGGCGCCGCGGCATCCTCTGCCAGGGGCGCGGGTCGGCCGCGGCGAGCGCCGTCTGCTATCTGCTGGGCATCACCGCCGTGGATCCGATCCTCTACAAGCTCCCCTTCGAGCGTTTCCTCGCGACCACCCGGCAGGAGGAACCGGACATCGACGTGGACTTCGACTCCCGGCGGCGCGAGGAGATCATCCAGTGGGTCTACGGCCGATACGGGCGCGAACGGGCGGCGCAGGTCGCGAACGTCATCCAATACCGCCCGAAGAACGCCGTGCGCGACATGGCCAGGGCTCTCGGCTTCTCCCCCGGCCAGCAGGACGCGTGGTCGCGGCAGGTGGACGGCTGGAGCACGGGGCTGGAGGTCGCGGAGGAGCATGACATCCCTGCGAACGTGATCGAGTACGCCGGCGAGCTGTTGAAGGCCCCCCGCCATCTCGGTATCCACTCCGGGGGGATGGTGCTCACCGCCCGCCCCGTCGGCGAGGTGGTGCCGGTGGAGCATGCCCGGATGGAGGATCGCACGGTCATCCAATGGGACAAGGACGACGCGGCGTGGATGGGACTGGTGAAGTTCGACCTGCTGGGGCTGGGGATGCTCGCCGCCCTGCAGCACTGCTTCGACCTGATCCACGAGGCCACGGGTGAGCGGTGGACCCTGGAGACCATCCCGAAGGAGGAGCCGGCCGTCTACGACATGCTCTGCCGTGCGGACTCGATCGGGGTGTTCCAGGTGGAGTCCCGTGCCCAGATCGGTCTGCTCCCCCGTCTGCAGCCGCGGAGCTTCTACGACCTCACGATCCAGATCGCCCTGATCCGGCCCGGTCCCATCCAGGGCGGGGCCGTGCACCCCTTCGTGCGTCGCAAGATGGCGAAGGACCGCAACGATGAGGAGAACCGGGAACGGGTGGCACGCGGTGAGAAGCCGGTGGACTTCACGATTCCCTACCCGCACCCCGACCTGGAAGACATCCTGAAGCGGACGCTGGGCATCCCGATCTTCCAGGAGCAGCTGATCCAGATGGCGACCGCCGTGGGTGACTGCACGGCCGACGAGGCCGATCTGCTGCGACGGGCGATGGGCTCCAAGCGCGGCCTCGAGAAGATCGAGAAGGTCAAGGCGAAGCTCTACGCCGGCATGACCAGGCGCGGCCTGATCGGTGACGATGCCGATCGCATCTACGCGCAGATCCAGGCGTTCGCGAACTTCGGCTTCGCCGAGTCGCACTCGCTGTCGTTCGCGCTGCTGGTCTATGCCAGTTCCTGGGTGAAGCTGCACTACCCCGGGGTGTTCCTGGCCGGGCTCCTGCGCTCCCAGCCGATGGGCTTCTACTCGGCGGCGACGCTCACCGCCGATGCGCGGCGCCACGGCGTGGAGGTGCGGCGCCCCGATCTGCAGGCCTCGGGGGCGACCGAGACGATGGAACCGCTCACCGCGACCACACCGCGCACTCCCACCGGTCTCGACTCCTGCCTCGCGGATCCGCAGCCGCCCACGCTGCGCTTCCACAGGGACGCCCCCGACGAGGCCGCGGCTCACCGCAGAGACGGTGGATATGCCGTGCGTCTGGGACTCGGCGGGGTACGCGGGATCGGTGCCCCTCTGGCCGAGCGGATCGTCGCCGAGCGCGAGGAGAACGGCCCCTACCGCGACCTGCATGATCTGGTGCGGCGCACGGACGCCACTGCCGCACAGTTGGAGGCACTCGCCACCGCCGGCGCCTTCGCATGTCTGGGACTGGAGCGACGGGAGGCGATCTGGCTCGCGGGCGCCGCCGCCGAGGACCGCGCCCGATTCCTGCCGGGCACGACGGTGTCGGTACAGCCGCCGCTGTTCTCCGATCAGACCAGCTACGAGCAGCTCTCGGCCGACCTCTGGGCGACCGGCGTCTCCACCGACGACCATCCGATGGCGCACTTCCGCTCGGCGCTGACGGAGCGAGGGGTGCTCACGGCGCTGGATCTGCAGAAGCATGAGGTGGGTCGCCGCATCGAGGTCGCCGGACTCGTCACCCACCGTCAACGTCCGGCGACGGCGGCCGGCGTCACCTTCGTGAACCTCGAGGATGAGAGCGGTCTGGTCAACGTCGTCTGCTCGACAGGTGTGTGGAATCGCTATCGCCGGGTCGCGCGTGATTCCCCCGCGCTGATCATCCGCGGCATCCTGGAGCGCTCACCCGAAGGCGTGGTGAACGTGCTGGCCGATGCCTTCGAAGACCTGCGCACGGGGCTGACGCATCGCTCTCGGGACTTCCGGTGAGCAGAGGGTCACCAGAACCGTTCCGGCTCCTCCGCCGGCGGCCGGTCGACCCCACCCCACCGATCGGCCTCGGCCTTCGCCGCATCCGCTGCCGCATCAGCTCCCCGCAGCGCCACCGTCGATCCCACCGCACCGGGGCCGACGGGATCGACGGTGAGGATCGTACGTGCAACGCGGGCTTCGACGATCACGGTGCACTCGAGCACCCGGCCGAGCCAGCGCGCGAGATCGCCCAGAGGCTCCTCCGCGCGACGGTAGAGGATGCCCGTGTCCAGATCGAGCAGCGACACGAGCACCGGTGCCTGCGTGAGCGGATCGGTCTGCTCGGTCACCTCGACCCGATGTCCGGAAGGGATGGCGACCTGCGCGGTCCACACGAGCGTTCTGTCCATGTCTCCACCTTAGGAACGTGGGCCGTCGAGGAGAACACCCAGTGTGATGAACAGATTTCTCAGAAATTTTTGTCCCCCAAATGGCGGACATGAAGAAATCGCGATACTCTGCTATGCGTAGCGGGGGCTACAGGCTGAGACCTGGGGAATCAGCCGACGAGAGCAGCGAGATCTTCGCCGCCTCCCCTACCGTCCGGGTTGGGCGGTGCGCCCTCTCGAGCTCACGTCTGGGGCGGAGACTCGAGAGGGCAAATCCCCGCCGTCTCGTCCTCGTCGATCGCCGATCCGCGCGGTCCGGCGTCGCGCCGGCGCCTCTTCGTACCCGGGCATGAAGAGGGAGACGAAAAAAGAGGAACACGAAGTTCCTCCACTTTCAGGATATCTCCGACAGGGGGGCTTGCCACAAGGCCCCCTGCATGGGGCAGGATCGATCCTCGCTCATGCCGCCAACGCCTGAGCGCGAAGGAGACTCCCATGCCCACGACTCCCCTCGACCCGTTCCACCTCCCACCCTCGTCGCGCGGCAAGAGCGCGTCCGTCCTCATCGATGCCGACCGCGCGCACTTCCTGCGCATCGCCCATGCTCTGCAGAGTCAGCGCGAAGAGACCGAGTCCCGCCTCAGCGCCGCCAGACAGACACATGCCGGCACCGGCGGTACCGCCGTCGACCGCGATCTGGAGATCCGCAGACTGAGCGGTCGCCTGCGACTGCTCGACAGATTCGGCCTCGACCTCTGCCTGGGTCGGATGACGCCGAGCGACGGCAGCACCCCGCTCTACATCGGCCGCTCGGGTCTCGCCGCCGATGACGGCTCCCGACTCCTGGTCGACTGGCGCACCCCCGCGGCCGAGCCGTACTTCGCCGCAACGATGGCGGACCCGCGCGGTTTCTCCTCGCGGCGCCGGTACCGCTGGAGCGACGGACGCATCACCGACTACTGGGACGAGGCACTCACCCCTGAAGGACTCAGCGACACGGATGCCCTCGACGACCAGTCCGCCTTCATCGCCAGCCTGGGCTTCGATCGCTCGGCGCGCATGCGCGACGTGCTGTCGACGATCCAGGCCGATCAGGATGCGATCATCCGCACACCATCGCGAGGAACTCTGGTCGTCGACGGCGGACCGGGCACAGGCAAGACGGTCGTCGCCCTGCATCGCGCGGCACACCTGCTCTACGCCGAACCGCGCCTCACGCACGGCGGGGGTGGAATGCTGCTCGTCGGCCCGAACGCGCACTACCTCTCCTACGTCGAGGACGTGCTGCCGAGCCTCGGCGAGGACAGCGTCCGACTGAGCACGCTGCGCGACCTCGTGCCGGAGGGGCGAGACGCCGTCGCCGAGAAGGTCCCCCGTGTCGCACACCTCAAGGCGACGCTCGATCCCGTCGCGATGATCGATGCCGCGGCCGCCGTGCACGAACGACCTCCCCAGCGCGCCCTGCGGCTGGAGTCCCCCTGGGCGGATCTGTGGCTCGGCCGCGAGGAATGGGCCGAGGCCTTCTCCGCCGCCGACACCTCCTCCGCTCACAACGACGCGCGCGATGAGGTGTGGGAGGAGCTGCTGGAGACGCTCTCCGATCAGATCGACGACGACGACGCCCCTCCGCACGCGGTCAGGCGGTGGCTGCGGCAGGATGAGGAGCTCACGGGGACGTTCGTGCGCGCCTGGCCATTGCTCTCGCCGGCATCGATCGTCCGCCGCTTCTGGAGCGACCCCGACTTCCTCGCACGCTGCGCCCCGTCTCTCACCGCCGAGGAGATCGCCATCCTGCAGCGCGAGACGCACGAGGCCTGGACCGTGGCCGACCTCCCCTTCCTCGACGCCGCACGCCGACGGATCGGCGACCCGGAAGCGACACGGGCAGAACATCGTCGCCAGGCGGTGATCGCCTCGGCCCAGGATCAGATGTCGCACGTCGTCGACCACCTCATCGAGGACGACGACAGCGAGATGAAGGTCATGTCGATCCTGAAGGGACAGGACGCTCGGAATGTGCTCACCGGCGTCGATACCCCTCCGCTCTCCCCTCCCGACGAGCTCGCGGGCCCGTTCGCACACATCGTGATCGACGAGGCCCAGGAGCTGAGCGACGCGGAATGGCGGATGCTGTTGGCGCGCTGCCCCTCGCGGAGCCTGACCATCGTGGGCGATCGCGCGCAGACACGGCACGGCTTCACCCAGAGCTGGGCGGAGCGCCTGGAGCGGGTCGGCATCCGCGAGGTGCGGGTCGCGCATCTGGGAGTGAACTACCGGACCCCGGTGGAGGTCATGACCGTGGCCGCACCCGTGATCCGGGCGGCGATCCCCGACGCGAACGTGCCCCGATCGGTGCGGGAGAGCGGCATCCCGGTGCGGGAGGCGACGACGACGGGGCTCGAGGGAATCCTCGACGACTGGCTCGCCACGCACGCGCAGGGCATCGCCTGCGTGATCGGCGCCCCCTCGTTCACCCCCACGGCGCGTGTACGCGCACTGACGCCCGAGGGGGCGAAGGGACTCGAATTCGACCTCGTGATACTCGTGGATCCCGAGCAGTTCGGCGACGGCGTCACCGGTGCCGTCGACCGCTACGTGGCGATGACCCGCGCCACGCAGGAGCTCGTCATCCTCCACTGAGACGGCTCAGGCCGTGCGCGCGGCGAGCCCCAGCTGGGCGAGAGCGGCACGCGCGTGGCGCCTCGCTGTGGCGTCGGAGGGCGCCGGGGCGAGCCCGAGCAGTCGCTGACGATGCGGCTCTCCGAGAAGCAGTGCGAACAGCGCCGAGGCCATGGCATCGTGGCCCTCCGGTATCCGCTCTCGGAGGGCGGAGATGTACGCGCGCGGGCCTTCGTCGTAGAAGCGTCGGGCGAGCTCGGGGAAAGCCTCCGCCTCGATGATCATCAGTCGGTGCAGGGCGATCGCCTCATCGGAGTGCAGGGCTCGCACCATCATGACGGCCAGCTCCTCCAGGCTGCCATCGGCGCCGCCGCGGTGCACCGTGCGGTCGCGCAGCCGCTCGACACTCGCCAGGAAGATCTCGGTGCGATCACCGAAGTACGCGTAGATCGTGCGCTTGGTCACATGCGCCTCACCGGCGATGTCGTCGAGCGTCACCTGATGGAACCCGCGCGCAGCGAACAGTTGCACCGCGACATCGAGGATGTCGTCTCTCCGCTGCGTCCGCTCCGCCTCGGTCGGCCTCCCCCGCTTCCGTGGTGTCTGCGCGCGCTCCGCCGCCATGTTGCCCCCTCGTGGATCGCTTTCGTTTCCCCCATCCTATAATGAGACGCGAGTCGTATCATTAATGCTGCGCCGCGAACCGGTGCGGCAGCGCCCGCCCACCCTGCGGTGCGCAGATCCATCGGACGAGAGGAACCCGCATGTCCGCGAAAGCCCGAGCTCCCCGCACCTCCACGCGCGCCCCGTCGGAGTCGCTCTCTGACGGACTGTCGCGGGAGTTCTACCAGCGGATGGTGATGATCCGCAGATTCGAGGAACGTGCCGCCCGCGCATACGCCGAGGCGAAGGTGGGCGGCTACTGCCACCTGAATCTCGGCGAGGAGGCGACGGTGGTCGGAGTCATGGGGGCACTGGACGAGAACGACTACGTCTACACGAACTATCGGGAGCATGGCTATGCACTCGCTCGCGGCATCGCGCCCGAGCGCATCATGGCCGAGCTCTACGGCCGCACCGATGGGGTCTCCAAGGGCTGGGGCGGGTCGATGCACATGTTCGACGTCGCCAGCCGGTTCATGGGCGGCTACGGCATCGTCGGCGGTCAGGTACCGCTGGCGACCGGCACCGCGCTGGCGATCGACTACCGCGGCGGCACCGAGGCCGTCGTCTGCGTGATGGGCGACGGCACGACGAACATCGGCGCCTTTCACGAATCCCTCAACATCGCGGCGCTCTGGGGTCTGCCGATCGTCTACGTGGTGAACAACAACGGACTGGGCATGGGCACCACCGTCGAGCAGTCCTCCGCCGAACCGGAGCTGTACCGGCGGGCGGCGTCGTACCGGATGCCATCGGCGCGCGTCGACGGCAACGATCCGGCAGCGGTGCACGCGGCGATGCGGATCGCGCTCTCCCGCGCTCGCGCCGGCACCCCGTATCTCCTGGAGACGATGACCGGTCGCCTGAAGGGCCACTCGGTCGTGGACCCCGCCCGCTACCGCAGCGCAGACGACACCGCGCGTGTGCGCGCCGGCGACCCGGTCGCCGCCTTCGCCGCACGCCTCCTCGAGCGCGGCGTGCTGACGGAGGGCAGGATCGCCGAGATCGACGCGGAGGAGACCGCTCGCGCCACCGCGGCCGCGGCGTTCGCCGAGGCGAGTCCGCATCCCGATGTGTCGACGCTGTTCGACTTCACGTACGCCACGACCGTGGCGAACGACTCCCGCCGCCTTCCCGGAGAAGCCTTGTTCCCTGCCGCACCCCGTCCGACCATCGCCCTCACGGAGGTGCCGGCATGACCGTCATCAGCTATCGCCAGGCCCTTCATGATGCCCTGCGGGAGGAGATGCTCCGGGACCCGGACGTGTTCGTGATCGGCGAGGAGATCGGCCTGTTCGAAGGGTCCTACAAGATCACCGCCGGCATGCTCGAGGAGTTCGGCCCGAAGCGGGTGCGCGACACCCCGATCGCCGAAGAGGGCTTCACGGGTGCCGCCATCGGGGCGGCGATGGTCGGTCTGCGACCGGTCGTGGAGATCATGACGATCAACTTCTCGCTGCTGGCGCTGGATCAGATCGTCAACCACGCGGCGAAGATCTACGGCATGTTCGGCGGACAGGCCAGGGTTCCGCTGGTCATCCGCACTCCCGGCGGCGGCGGACAGCAGCTCGGCGCGACCCATTCGCAGAACGTCGAGCTCTACTACGCGTTCGTTCCGGGGATGAAGGTCGTGGCGCCGTCCACACCCGCGGATGCCAAGGCACTGATGCTGGCCGCGATCCGCGATGACGACCCGGTGCTGGTGCTCGAGAACCTCGCCCTGTACAACACCACCGGAGAGGTGCCGGACGATGTCGAGCCTGCCGAGATCGGCAAGGCGGTGGTCGCGCGCCCCGGACGTGACATCACCGTGGTCGCATACTCGCGCATGGCGATGGTCGCCCGGGAGGCCGCAGAGCGTCTGGCTGGTGACGGCATCGACGTCGAGGTGATCGATCTGCGCAGCCTGCGCCCGCTCGATCGTGAGACCATCATCGACTCGGTGCGCAGGACGAACTGCGCCGTGGTGCTGGAGGACGACTGGTTGACGTACGGAATCGGCGCGGAGATCGCCGCGACCATCTCGGACGGGGCGTTCGACTGGCTCGATGCCCCTGTGCGCCGTGTCGCGATGGCAGAGGTTCCGATGCCGTACGCGAAGCCGCTCGAGACAGCGGCCCTTCCCTCCGTGGACGACGCCATCACGGCGATCCGCGACACTCTCGACGCCGTCGCCCGACGAGCCTGAAAGGTCATCATGATCGACATCCTCATGCCACGCCTCTCCGACACCATGACCGAGGGCGCCATCGCCGCCTGGCACAAGAAGCCGGGAGACGCCGTCTCGCCCGGCGAGGTGCTGGTCGAGATCGAGACCGACAAGGCGCTCATGGAGCAGGAGGCCTACGACGCCGGAGTGCTCGTCGAGATCCTCGTCGCCGAAGGCGAGAACGTCGCCATCGGCACGCCGATCGCCCGACTGGACGACGGTCGCGGAGAGGTCGCGCCGCCCCCTCGCGCAACGGACGCGGCTCCCGCGTCTGCCGCCGCGCCCACGCCGGCCCCCGCCCCCGCGCTCACGCCTGCCCCCGCGCCCACGCCCCTCGACGCCGAACGCCGCGCGGCGACCCCGCTGGTGCGACGGCTCGCCCGCGAGCGGGGGCTCGACCTCTCCGAGGTTTCCGGCACGGGTCCGGGTGGCCGCATCGTGCGCGCCGATCTGGACGCCGCGCGCGCCGCCGGCGCCGGGGAGCGCACCGCTGACCCATCCGCCACACCGCCAGACCCGCGGGAATCCGTGGTCGTGCCGTTCGATGCGGTGCGGCAGGCCATCGCATCACGGCTGACGACGAGCGCGACGACTGTCCCGAGCTTCACCGCCACGGCATCCGCCGACGTCGGAGACCTCCTGTCGTTGCGGGCGCAGATCAACGACGCCGGCGCCGAGGCGGGTGCGAAGGTCAGCGTCAACGATCTGATCGTGCGCGCCGCCGCCCTCGCTCTGCGGCAGCATCCCGAGATCAACGCGTCCTACTCGCCGGAGGGGCGAGGACAGACACTCCTGCACTCGCGCATCCACGTCGGAATCGCGGTCGCCTCGCCTGCCGGCCTCGTCGTGCCCGTCCTGCGCGACGCCGATCGCGCAGCAGTGTCTACTGTGGCCGCCATGACCCGAGAGCTCATCGCCAAGGCGGCCGATCGCACGCTGACGACCGCTGAGATGAGCGAGGGAACGTTCACCATCAGCAACCTCGGCATGTTCGGCATCGAGCATTTCACCGCGATCATCAACCCGCCACAAGGCGCGATCCTCGCCGTCGGCGGCATCCGCGACGAACTCGCGCTGATCGACGGCGACGTCTCGACCCGGAAGCGCATGCGCGTCACGCTCACCGCGGATCACCGCATCATCGATGGCGCGGCCGCAGCCCGTTTCCTCTCGACGCTGGTCGCGCTGCTGGAGCATCCGATGCGGATCGTGGCCTGACCGCGTCGCCCGCATCGTGTCCCGTGGCACGGTGCACGATGTGGGAGCTCGGGCGCGCGGCTGACGATGGGAGGACACGGCTCCCCCACCGCTGAAAGGACAAGACCTCTCCGCCTCGAACCAGGTGGCGCAGGTAACGGTTGACCTGTCAGTTTCCCGTCGTGCCGTCGCTCCCTGCGCCGTACTGATAGACCTGCCATTAGGCGCGGAAGTGTTGACCGCAGTTGATGACGATGCCCCTCCCTATCGGAAGGATCGTCATGTCCTCTCTCGGCGGACGCACCCCAGTCGTCGCTGCCACTGTTCTCGCGGCGCTCATCCTGCTCTCCTCCGCGTCGTCGGCGAACGCCGCCACGACCATCGACGGCCCGATCGACCTCGGAACAGCGACCCCCTTCGCCGTTCTCGGCGCCTCGGCCGTGACCAACACCGGTCCATCGGTACTCAACGGCGATGTCGGCCTCAGCCCCGAGACATCGGTCACCGGCTTCCCGCCTGCTGTCGTGAATGGAACACTGCACCAGACCGACGCGGTCGCCGCCGAGGCGCAGGCCGACCTCACCACCGCGTACAACGTGGCCGCGGGGCTCACCCCGCTCCAGTCGGGGCTCGGCGACCTGACCGGCGCGTCGCTGACTCCTGGCGTGTACTCGGGCGGCGAACTGGCTCTGACCGGCGCTCTGACGTTGTCCGGTACCGCGGAATCCGTCTGGATCTTCCAGGCCGCCTCCACCCTGACCATCGGTTCGGGCGCGATCATCACTCTCGTCGACGGCGCCAGCGCCTGCAACGTCTTCTGGCAGGTCGGCAGCTCCGCGACGATCAGAACCGGTGCGCAGTTCGTCGGCACGGTGATGGCAGATGTCTCGGTCACCGCGCAGACGGCGGCGACGGTGACCGGTCGCCTGCTCGCTCGCACGGGTGCCGTGACTCTCGATACCAACACGATCACCGCGCCGACCGGCTGTACGACCGAACCGGGTACCGTGCGGACGAGCCCCACGGTCACATCCGCCGCGCCGCCGAGCGGCGTGGTCGGCACCGACTACTCGCACACGATCACCGCATCGGGCACGCCGTCGTCGACGTACACCGTCGGTTCCGGATCGCTGCCCCCTGGCCTGACGCTGAACGAGACCACCGGTGTGATCAGCGGCCAGCCGACGGCGCCCGGGACGTACACGGTCACGATCGTCGCTACCAATGGCACGCAACCCGATGCCACGGTCGCGTATGAGATCGCGGTCGCCCCGGCGGCGATCTCGGAAGTCCCCGCGGTTCCCGCACCAGAGTCGGGAGAAGCAGGCTCCGGCGATCAGCTGGCCGAGAGCGGCGTCGAGCCGGGCGCGACGCCCCTCGTCGCATTCCTCGCGCTCGTCGCAGGCGGGCTCATGATCGCGACGTCGCGGGCTCGTCGCTCGCCGTCGGCTGCCTGAGAACAGGCGCGTCACCGGGGCGTGAGGCGCGCGACTCACTCACCAGCACCACGCCCACCCCGGCGCCGCACAGCACGAATCCGGCGAGCGTCACCGCCGTGAGCTGCTCGCCGAGCAGCAGCGCTCCCGCCGCAGCCGTGGCGGGAGCGACCAGGAACAACAGTGCGTTGAGCGCGGTGATCCCGACACGGCGCAGCAGCCACCAGTAGAGGCCGTACGCGGCGAGAGTCGGGAAAGCTGCGGAGAAGGTCGCCGCGACCCAGAACGACACGGATGCCGACGGCACGAGCGCTCCCGCGAACGCGGCGATCATCAGGAGTGCCGCGGCGGTCACGGTCACGTGGATCGTGAGCGTCAGGAGCACTCCGGTGTGCACCGAGGAACGCCTCTGCAGGAAGGTGCCCACGATCAGGCACGCCATCGCGAGCGCCGGGAGCAGATATGCCGCAGGAGGAGCGGCGGAACCGCCGAGTTGCGATCGCACCACCAGGAGGACGCCGATCGCGCCGAGCAGCAACCCCGCCCACTGCGCCGCACGCACTCGGAGACCCAGCAGCGGCCCGACGAGCATCGCGACCACCAGGGGCTGCACGGCGTCGATCAGTGCCGTCGTGCCGGTGGCGACGCCGGCCGCGACGGCCGCATACACGGCGGCACAGTAACCGAACTGTGCGAAGACGCCGATCAGAGCCTGACGGCGCATGTCGACACGGGGCACGCCTCGCGCCGCACCCGTGGCGAGCACGATGACGATCAGCACCACCGCGAGCGGGACGAACCGCCACACGAGCAGGGTCAGCGGGGAGGCATCGGCGGCGAGGGCCGGCACGACGAAGCCGGAGCTCCAGGCCGCGACGAAGGCTGCCGAGGCGAGGATGGTGATTCCGAGCCGAAGTACACCGATCTGTTTACTCATTGAGTCGACTATACAGGTTGGTATACTCGACCCATGCTCACGTCCGTTCCCGAGCTCGCCCCGCTCACCCCCGGCGCCGCCCGCGTGCTCGACGCCGCCTCACGACTGTTCTACGAGCGCGGCATCCATGCCGTGGGCGTCGACACGATCGCCGAGACCGCAGGGGTCACCAAGAAGACGCTCTACGACCGATTCGGGTCGAAGGAGGCGCTGGTCATCGCGTATCTGCAGCACAGGGATGCGAAGTGGCGGGCGCATGTCGCCGACCACCTGTCCCGCATCCCCGCCCCCGGCACCGACCGCGTGCTGGCGATCTTCGATGCCGCGATCACCTGGTCCGACGATTACAGCCCCAAGGGCTGCAGCGCGATCAACGCCCGCGCCGAGATCGGCGACGGCCACGACGGCCACCCCGTGTTCCCCGAGGTGGCCAGGCAAAAGGTCTGGCTGCTCGACGTCTTCACCGACCTCTGCCGCGAGGCGGGGGTCGCGGACGCCGCAGCGATGGCGCGGGCGATGATGCTGCTCTACGAGGGCGCCATCGTCACGGTCGGGATGGAGACGTTCGCGCAGCCCTTCGAGGTGGCACGCGGGTTGGCACGCGGGCTGCTGACCGCTTCGGCGTCTTCCGCTTCACCGCTCTCCACCTGGAGCAGCTCGGCGTGACGTCCTCCTCGACGAGTCCCGGCGAGACGGAGCCTCACCGCAGGCCATCCTCGCAATCGCTGCCCGCGCGCGCTTCCCACCACAGCTCGTACTCCGGTCCGTCTCCCGCGTCCACGGTCCACGGAGGAAAGCGGACGTACTGCTCCATCGCGAGGCCCCACGACGCATCGGCCCTCGTCGAGCGGGGGTCGTCCGCGGGCAGATCGTCCTCCGTCGTCCACGATTCAGCCGGATGGCTCTTCGCCCAGTCGTAGATGAGTTGCCCCGTCTGGGACCAGTCTCGTGAGTTCATCGACTCGGCGATCGAGGCAGGCATCCGCAGCCGGTTCGGAGTCTTGTAGTCGTACGTGCAGGAGTATGTGCGCCCGTCATCTCCGACATAGCTCAAAGCGATCGTCACGTCGGTGGTGAAGCCGGGCCTGTGCACCAGGGCGAGCGCCGCCACGGTGATGACCGCGGCGGTCGCAGCGATCGCGACCACCCACCATGCGCGTCTCCGCCGCGTCGGCGAAGGTGTTCCGGACTCGATCGACATCAGAAGTCATCGTAGCGAGACCGGTGCGGCCCGGCCATTCCTCGCGCGTTCGGCCGGACGGGGTGACCCGTGGCGGTCGCCCCGAGGCGCCCCTGTCGCCGAAGCCGGCTGGTCCGACTGCAGGTGCCACGGGACGTTCGGCCTACCGGCTGTCGAGCTCTCGGGTCGATCCTGGTGCGATGGATGTGGAGGGGCCGGAGATGACCAGGGGCGGGCGTGGCGTCAGGGTGGTGGAGAGAAGCGGGGTGTGGGGCTTCTTCTTCCTATTGGCCTTCATCGGAGCGGCGATCTACTTCGCCTCGCAGTCCGACGGAAGATTCTGGACCGTCGTCCTCGGGCTCCTACAAGCGATCGTGTGGCCGGCCTATCTCGTCTACCACGTGCTCGAGTCGCTGGGTGTGTGATCGCCGCCCGGTGCCCCTGGGGCGGCGAAGAAGACGCGGACGAACGCCACGCGTGGCCGCGGGACCGAGCTCCGCGTGTCGGAGGGGAGGCCCGTGCAGGGCAGAACGAGGGGCGCCGTCCCGGGACGGCGCCCCTCTTGCGACCCCCGGGAAGCGGTGCGCCGTACCCGAATCGGCATGACACCGCCTCGAACCGGAGGGAGACCCGCGCCGAGGCCCCTCGGCTCACTCCGCCGCGATGCTCCTCGAGACCCGCGAAGCCGAACGAATGACCACAAGACACCCGGTCATCCGGGCGATCTGAGCGCGGAGGAAGCCGTCGCCGAACAGATCGTGTCGAATGCTCCCCATCTCTCAGTGGAGACTCACGTTGATCCGGTTGTCGACGTCGGTGACGTGCGGCGATGACCAGGCCGCGTCTTCGGCCTGGTGGCTCTCAGCCCACGACCGCACGGTGCCGGTGAGTGTGACTCTGCCACCGTCCACCTTGACGTGGATGTTCCGGGCATCGATCTGAGCGTGACGGGCGAGTGCGTTCGTGATGCGCTCGCTGGTGTCCGTTGCCGACGGACGGGCCTTCAGCGTGATCATGCTGTTGACGGTGTACACGCCCCGCAAGTACTGAACAGACCGTTTCGCCGCCTTCCGCTGGAAGTCCCAGTCGACCTCACCAGTGAGCGTGACATTGTGGTGATCGATTGAAGCATGCACGGTATCGGGAACGTTGGCTGCTCTCTCGAGCGCGCGTTCGACTTCTTTGGCGATGTCGGTCTCCGTGACAGGCCATGGCGCTCTCGGGTGCACGGTCAGGTTGTCGACGACGGCTCGAACACCGCGGACCCGGAAGGCGGCGCGCTTCGCAGCAAGACGCTCGGCGTAGGTGTCGACTTCTCCCGAGAGCGTGACGGCGCCGTCCTCCACAGCGACGCCGATGCCCGCGGAATCGACATCGGGGGTCCACTCGAGTTCATCGGTGACCAGCGTCTGCACATCGAGGTCGCGGTCTGTGGCAATGGTCATGAGACATGCTCCTTTCTGGCTTCTCTATCTGCGTGCCGACGGCACACAGATACAGTGCGTCGCCCGCGCGATCCACACCAGGGCCTTAGGTCCCACCTGCGACTCACCCGAGGCGGGGTGTGTTCACTGCTGCGAGAGCTGGCTCGACCCGCAAGCCCGCGTGGGCGAGGCACAAGCCGAGGTCGTCTACCTCACCTCGGGCGCCTCGAACGTGTACGCGAGCCGGGCGCTTGGGGACGGCGGTGAATGGTGCTGTGACATCAACGGCCGATCGGACGACTAGGGCGAGTCGTTGGTCGAGGGAGCGTCGGCGCCGCGCTGGAGCTGTTGGGCCAGCAAGGGCAGCTTTCTCAACCCGAGAAGCATCGCTACGGAGGCGAGACCCGGTCCGAGGGCTGTCCACCACATTCGGGCAGTTCTCTCTACGAACACAAAAGTGGCCACCATCGCGATCGTGACGACGAGCGCGAACACTCCGACGATCAGCATAAGCACCTGCTGGATTCTGAGCTTGCGGTCTTCGTTCATGACACGACTATGCACCGAGCAGCGATCGGGGCGACGACGAGGTGACCACGATGATCGGCTACCTCCGCGTCAGCAAGGGGAGCTTCCGCAACTGCGCGGACGGCAGCTCCTGGCGCGTCCGTCCGTCGAACGTCAGAGCGACGAATTTCCTGCCTGCTTCGATGAGGGCCTGTTCTCGCTTATCCACGAGGTCATCCTGGCAGAGCCTGTGGACAACAGGAGTCCTTTTGGAGCCCTTGGCGTTCCAGAACATGCAGAAGGCCCGGAGACTCTTGCGAGTTTCCGGGCCTTACCTGGTCGGGCTGACAGGATTTGAACCTGCGACCCCTTGACCCCCAGTCAAGTGCGCTACCAAGCTGCGCCACAGCCCGTTGTTCTGCACTCTCGCGCAGGCAACTCCCCTATCTTAGCCTGACCCGGCGGCGCTCCGCGAACCGGGCCGTTGCGAGTGTCGGACGCCCCGCGTAGCGTGCCGTGCATGGTGACGATCACGACCGAGGTGGCCACGGCGGCCCGTTGGGATGACGTGCAGCACGCCCTCACCGGCGGGGGCGACGGAGCGAGCTGCCAGTGCATCTGGCCAGTGCTGAGCAACAAGGACTGGAACCAGACGACCACTGCGCAGCGCACGCAGATGTTCCACGAGGAGATCGATGCGGGCCCGCCTCCCGGCATCGTGGCCTACGTCGACGGCGAAGCTGCCGGATGGATCCGTATCGGTCCGCGCACCCGCCAGGCCCGCATTCCACGCACCCGCATGATCGCCGCCGCGACCACCGAGCCGTTCGACGACGAGTCGGTGTGGGCCGTGACGTGCTTCGTGGTGCGCCGGGAACACCGCGGCACCGGACTCAACGGCGAACTCCTTCGCGCAGCCATCGACTACGCCCGCGAATCCGGTGCACGTTTGATCGAGGGCTACCCCGTCGACACGGCGGGCGAGAAGAAGCGCGCCAACGACCTGTTCCACGGCACGCTCAACACGTTCACCACCGTCGGCTTCATCGAGACGGCAGAACTGAAGCCAGGGCGCACACTCGTGACGATGGATCTGACCCGATGACCGTGACCACTAGCGTGGAGCCATGAGCGACGAGCATCCGACCATCGAGCACCCCGAACTCGGCACCTTCACTCGCGCGTCGACCGAGATGACCGACGGAACGGTGCTCACGCACGACTGGTACGTCGGTTCCGTGTCGTCGGACGGCGCGGAGCTCGAGCTCATGCTCGAGGCCACCACCCCTGAAGAAGCACGTGCCCTCCTCCCCCGCTTGCAGGCAGCAGTCTCCGACCTCTCCGCGCGTCGGCGGCGGGCATCGGATGCCGTCGTCACCGAGTTCAGCCAGGGCGAGCCCGAACCGTCTGAGCTCGACGATGCGGCCACCGATCTCACGCTCGAGACGATCGAGGTGGAAGCGGATGGCACCGTCATCCTCCACCTGACCGACACCTGCGGGACCCACTTCCCCGAGGGTTACTGGCCGGCCGTCCATTTCTGCGTAGACGGCGGCATCACACAAGTCACCGTCGAGTCGTGAGCACCTCCAGCGGGCGCGTGCGCCGACCATACGACGACGAGATGCGGCGCCGCGCCTCGGTCTCGCCGTTCGCCTGGTCATTCGCGCCGTACGTCGTCGTCTCGGTCACGCACGTCATCCTTCTGGCGACCGCAAGTCCTCTCGCGGGGCCGACGAAACTGCTGCTGATGCCTCTGCTCGCGATTCCGGTGGCCATCGCCGCGTCCCGGTTCAGACCGCGATCGTCGATGGTCCTCCTGCTCGCCGCGCTCCTGTTCTCCTGGTTGGGTGATAGCGCAGGCGCCCTGTTCCCGACCGCCCCCGAGCTGCCACTGATGCTCGGATTCTTCGGTATCGCGCATCTGGCATATATCGCGCTGTTCGCTCGCCACCTCGCGCAGCGCTCTTTCCCGTGGTGGGCGCTCGCCTACGCAGCCTGGTGGATCGGGATGCTCCTCGCGCTGGGCCCGCACACCGGCGGCCTCCTGATCGCCGTCGCCGTCTACGGACTCGTGCTCGCGGGCACCGCAGCCTTCTCCGCACGCTGCCATCCTTTGATCGCCACCGGTGGCGCCTTCTTCCTCGCGAGCGACACCATCCTCGCCTTCCGGCTCTTCCTCCCGGCTTCGCTGCCGGCGTGGAGCAGCCCGACGATCATGCTCACCTACACGTTGGGCCAAGGGCTGATCGTCACCGGTGCACTGTTCGTTCTGCGCAAGCGTGGCGTCGCATGACCGGGTCCGTACGCATCGACAGCTGGCTCTGGGCCGTGCGGGCCTACAAGACGCGGTCAGCGGCCACCACCGCATGCCGCGCCGGGCATATCCGGCTCAACGGCGACAAGGTCAAAGCCGCGCAACCTGTTCGTGTGGGCGACGAGGTGCGCGTGCGCATCTCCGGCTTCGACCGGATCCTCATCGTCCGCCAGTTGCTCGTCAAGCGCGTGGGGGCGCCCCTCGCCGCCCTCGCCTTCGACGACCGCACACCGGAACGCGAACCGCAGGCCGCCCTCGGACTGCGCGATCGTGGTGCCGGGCGACCCACGAAGCGGGAACGCCGCGACATCGACAAACTCCGCGGACGCAGCGCGCCGGACAGCAATATATTCTCAGATTAGTCCTTCCCGTATTCGAACATTTGTTCTAAACTGGGATCATGTCCGAAACTACCGATCCGCACCACGACCCCGAGGAGCGCCGTCGACTCCTCGACGAGTGGCTCGAGGTCCGGAGGCAGATCGCGACGCTGGAAGCCGCCTCGGCGGCGCTGCTCAGCGAGCGGGCACGTATCCACGACGACGATGTCACTGAGAGTCCCTACCACCGCGACGCGATCTACCGGTCGATGATCGCGGAATACTCGGCGGCCGGACACGTCTCGAAGGGGTCCATCGAGTTCGCATTCGCTGATGCGCAGGCGCTGAACGACTACTTCCCTGCCGTGCGCGAGGCGTTCACCCGAGGAGCGATCACCGCCGCCCACGTGCGCGAGATCGCCCGGGCGGGAGCCCTCGTGAGCGAAGCGGTGCGCAACGGCCGGGTGGATGCCACGACGCTCGCCCTCTTCGAGACCGCGGTCCTCGTCGTCGCCGAGGAAGACAGTCCAGCACGGACGCGCGCGCATGCGCGCCAGGTCGCCGCCGCACTCGTCGGCGAGTCGATCCGAGACCGCCATGCGCGCGCCGCAGAGGAGCGGTGCGTGCAGGTGCGCTCACTCGACGACGGTCTCGCCCTGCTGACCGCCGTGCTCCCGGAAGAGCTCGCCGTGGCGATCCAAGATCGGCTCACGCAGCTGGCTCGGCAGATCACTCGCACGCGCGCCGAACGGGTGCCTATCCTCGACCCCCTCGAGCCGGACGCAGAAGACCTCATTCGCCCCGAAGACATCGCGCTCGACGATCCCTCGTTCGCGATCTTCGGCGAGTCTGACACCTTCACGACCGATCCGCTCGCGGGACTCACCGATCCCCTCGACGACCCCGCGCACAGTGATGACGTCGAGCACCTCCCCGCCGATACCCGCACACTCGATCAGATCCGCGCAGACGTCTTCACCGACCTCCTGCTCGCCTCAGACCCCGACGAGGCGCACGGCAGCGGACTCGACAACATCCAGGCCCGCATCCAGGTCACCGTCGCCGCCACCGCACTCGCCGGCATCGATGATCGCATGGCCGAGCTCGACGGCCACGGCCCCCTCCACCCCGACATCGCCCGGGAGCTCGCTGGGCGCAACACCGGCTGGAGCAGGCTCTTTCTCGACGCCGAGGGCATGGTCACCGAGGCCGACACCTACACGCCGACCGAGGGGATGCGCCGGTTCCTCCGCGCCCGCGACCAGCACTGCCGATTCCCCGGATGCCGCATGCCGGTGCACCGCTGCGAGATCGACCACAACCATGACCATGCCAGAGGCGGTAGAACCAGGCTCGACAACCTGAGCCACTTCTGCACAGGTCATCATGCGCTCAAGCATCCCGACATCGATGAGCGACACCGATGGAGCGCTCATGCGCGCTCTGACGGGAGCATCGTCTGGATCAGTCCGCTGGGCAACGAGTATCAGGACCGGCAACCACGACGAGTGATGTTCGTCTGAGCGGAACCGAGCGCGAGCTCAGTCCGAGAGCAGGCCGCGCAACCAGCCGGCGGATTGCACGCGGACACCGATCTCCTCGACACGGGCGCGGAGTCCGCGGTCGCTTGTGATGACGAGCACGGCCTGTCCCCCGGCCACCCGTCGTGACGCCTCTTCGACGATCGCATCGTCACCCGACGCTGCCGCGCGGACGACGTCGATGCCGTCAGCCGCATCCTCCAGGGCACGGGCCTGACCTTCGACGACGAGCGCGACCTGTGGGAACCACTGCGTGCCTCCCACCCCGAACGCGTCGGCCGGCGCTGCAAGACCGGCGAGTTCTGCACGCAGACGTCCGGCGGCACCGGCGCGATCCTTCCACCATCCATCCGGCACCGAACCCACCACGTTCGCGGCGTCGATGACGAGCGAAGGGCGCACAGCGAGCAGAGAACGCAACGTCGGCCACGCACTCCCGAACCCCGGGTGCAGCGGCCGAGCATCGACCTCGTCGATCGGCACCCATTCGAGGGCCACGCTCTCGGGGTCGCTGATCACCGGATCGAACGGCACCTGCACATCGGCGATCACGGTCGTGTACGACCAGATCTCGAGGTCCAGCACACTGGTCAGCCGGGGACGCACCGCACCGTCGGGCACACCGGCTTCCTCCTGCGCCTCGCGCAGCGCACCGGTGATGGCGCTCTCGCCCTCATGCAGCGCACCACCGGGCAGACCCCAGGTGCCGCCGAAGTGGCTCCACGCCACCCGGTGCTGCAGCAGCACACCGCGATCGGCGTCCACGACCAGCAGACCGGCGGCGCCGAAGCGCCCCCAGTACCGCTCACCGGAATCAGCGATCACCCAGGCATCGCCCGGATCACGCGGCCCCGAAGGACGACGGGGCTCACCGGGGGCTGGAGGAACGATCGTCACTCCCCCAGCCTTTCACAGCATCGGCGACACGGCATCCGGACGGTCATAGACCGGAACAGGTCAGCGCTGGCGCTTCTCGCGCACCCGCATGTTGATCACGATCGGGGTGCCGTCGAACTCGTACAGCTCGCGCAGGCGGCGCTGGATGAACCGGCGGTACCCCGGGTCGAGGAACCCGGTGGTGAACAGCACGAACGTCGGCGGACGCGTCGAGGCCTGTGTGCCGAACAGGATGCGCGGCTGCTTGCCACCACGCAGCGGGTGCGGGTGCTCGGCCACGAGCTCAGCGAGGAACGCGTTGAACTTGCCCGTCGGGATACGGCGATCCCAGTTCTCGAGCGCGGTCTCGAGCGCCGGCACCAGCTTGTCGAGGTGACGACCGGTCTTGGCCGAGATGTTCACACGAGGCGCCCATGCGACGTGCGCGAGGTCCTGCTCGATCTCGCGCTCGAGGTAACGACGACGGTCGGCGTTCTCGAGGTCGTCGTCGTTCAGAC
Organism: Microbacterium croceum; assembly: GCF_023091245.1. Classification (NCBI taxonomy): domain Bacteria; kingdom Bacillati; phylum Actinomycetota; class Actinomycetes; order Micrococcales; family Microbacteriaceae; genus Microbacterium; species Microbacterium croceum. Next base: position 2,936,344 of record NZ_JAHWXN010000001.1, read on the forward strand.
GATCCCACTTGTTGAACGCGAGCACGAGCGAGCGGCCCGACTCCAGCACCAGGTCGATGATGCGCACGTCCTGCTCGCTGATCGTCTCGGAGACGTCGAGCACCACGACGGCGACCTCCGCCTTCTCGAGCGCGGCAGAGGTACGCAGCGAGGCGTAGAAGTCCGCGCCCTGCGCCATGTGCACGCGACGACGGATGCCGGCCGTGTCGACCAGGCGCCACAGCTTGCCTCCGAGCTCCACGATCTCGTCGACCGGGTCGCGCGTGGTGCCGGCGAGCTCGTTCACGACGACGCGCTCTTCGCCCGCCGCCTTGTTCAGCAGCGAGGACTTTCCGACGTTCGGGCGACCGAGGATCGCGACGCGGCGCGGTCCACCGATCTCGGCCTTCGCGACGGCAGAGATCTCGGGAAGCTTCTTCAGCAAGGCATCGAGCAGGTCGGCGACACCGCGACCGTGGATCGCGGACACCGGGTGCGGCGCACCGAGACCGAGGCTCCACAGGGCTGCGGCTTCCGGCTCCTGGCGTGCGTCGTCGATCTTGTTCGCGACGAGGAACACCGGCTTGCCGCTCTTGCGCAGCAGCTTCACGACGTGCTCATCGGTCGACGTGGCGCCGACCATCGCGTCGACGACGAACAACACGACGTCGGCGAGATCGATCGCGACCTCAGCCTGCATCGCGACCGAGCGGTCGATGCCGCGGGCGTCGGGCTCCCACCCGCCGGTGTCGACGAGCGAGAATCGGCGGTCCGCCCACTCGGCCTTGTACGTCACGCGGTCGCGGGTGACACCGGGGGTGTCCTCCACGACGGCCTCGCGACGGCCGAGGATGCGGTTCACCAGCGCGGACTTGCCGACGTTCGGCCGTCCGACGATCGCGACGACGGGCAGCGCCGGCATGAACTGGATGCCGTCCTCGCCCATCGTGATGCCGGCGAGGAGCGCGGCATCCTCGTCGTCCAGGTCGTAATCGGCGAGACCTGCGCGCAGGGTCTCCGCGCGCTGCTCGGCGAGCTGCTCATCGAGCTGCTCCATCTTCTCGGCGAGCTGGTCAGGGCCGCCTTCGTATTCGTCGTCAGCCACGGTGTGCTCCTCGGAGTCGTTCGATCACCGTGAGCACGGCGTCGATGGTCTGGGGGAAATCGAGCTCCGTCGAATCGACGACCTCGACGCCTTCTGCGGCGTTCAGGAAGTCGACGACGGCGCTGTCGGAGGCGTCACGCTTGTGCAGGGCAGCGGCGACGGCATCCGCGTTCTCGCCGGCGAGCTCGCCGGCGCGTCGGGCGGCGCGCACCTCGGGCGCCGCGGTGAGCAGGATGCGCACGGGCGCATCGGGAGCGACGACCGTGGTGATGTCACGGCCCTCGACGACGACGGCAGGATACGGCGCCTCGGCGACGAGCGTGCGGAACAGCTCGTTCACCTGCGCGCGTACCTCCGGAACGCGGGCGACACCGCTCACAGCGCCGGACACCCGCGGCTCGCGGATCGCGTCGGTGACATCGACATCGCCCACACGCACGGTGCGGTCGTCGGGGTCGAGTCCGAGACGCACCGGGAAGTCGGATGCTGCCGCGATGACGGCGTCGGCGTCTGCCGTGTCCGCCCCGCGGTCGAGCACGTGCCAGGCGAGCGCGCGGTACGCGGAGCCCGTGTCGAGGTAGCCGAAGCCGAGCGCGCGCGCGACGGCCTTGGAGACGCTCGACTTGCCCGATCCGGCGGGGCCGTCGATCGCGATGAAGTCGGTGGTGGCCTGGGCTCCCGCGGTTGTCGCCGCGTGGGCCCCTGCGCGTGTCGAAGGGTCAGTCATTCGTGGTCCCCGCAATCCGCCAGCCGCGCTCCTGCAGGCCCGAGATGGCGCCGTGCAGGGCGGCCGGCTCGACGCTGATCTCGGCGAGGCCGAACTGGGCGCCGGGAGAGTGCTCCAGGCGCAGGTCCTCGACGCTGACGCCGAGGTCACCAAGGTCGCCGAAGAGGCGACCGAGTTGTCCCGCTCTGTCGTCGACCATGACGATGAGCGATTCGAAGCGCTGGTTCTGGCCGTGCTTGCCGGGGAGACGCTCGACACCGTCGTTGCCGTGTCGGATGGTCTCGGCGACCACGCGCCGCGCTCCCGGAGCGGTCGGCTCGCGCAGCGCATCGGAGACCTCGCGCAGGTCGGCGGCGAGGGAATCCAGGATCTCCACCACCGGACCGGCGTTGGCGCCGAGGATCTGCACCCACAGCTCCGGAGCGGAGGCGGCGATGCGGGTGGTGTCGCGCACGCCCTGACCGGAGAGGCGCAGCGCGCCCTCCTCGGCCTCGGCGAGACGACCGGCGAGCAGACTCGCGACGACCTGCGGCACGTGCGAGGTGAGCGCGACGGACCGGTCGTGCTCCTCCGGCGTCATCTCGAGGGGCATCGCGCCGACATCGAGGGCGAGTGCCTCCACCAGTGCGAGGTCGGCTGCAGCGGTCTCGCCGTCGCGGCAGACCACCCACGGGCGTCCGATGAAGAGGTCGGCACGCGCGGAGATCGCTCCTCCACGCTCACGACCCGCGAGCGGGTGGGACCCGATGTAGCGCGCGAGGTCAACGCCTCGCGACTGCAGCTCTCGGAACGGCTCCAGCTTCACACTGGCGACATCGGTGACGACAGCGTCGGGGAAGCGGGCGAGCTCGGCTTCGATCACATCGGCGGTCACGTCGGGCGGCACGGCCACCACGATCAACGAGGGCCGGTCGTCGTCCGCCGCTGCGCGCCCGGCGCCGTAGTCGATCGCGAGACGCAGCTGCGCAGGAGATGAGTCGGTGAGCACGACATCCACGCCCTTGGCACGCAGCGCGTGGCCGATGCTGGCGCCGAGCAGGCCCGCGCCGACGACGCGGACGGTGCCCGAGAGTCGCGGCACGACGGACACCCCCTGCCGCCCGGAGGGCACGCTCGTATCGGTCACTCGTTCTCCTGCTCGCCTGGCGCCTCGGCGACACCGGAATCACGGCGCGACAAGGTCAGAAGCGCGCCGAGTTCAACTTTACTCAGTTCCCGGGTCTTCCCCGCCGGGAGCGTTCCCAGGTGCAGCGGACCGAACTGCCGACGCACCAGTTCGGAGACAGGATGCCCGACGGCGGCGAGCATCCGTCGCACGATGCGGTTGCGGCCCGAGTGCAGCGTCAGCTCGACCAGGCTGGAGTCGCGGGATGTGTCGAGCAGCCGCGCCTTGTCGGCCGCGATCTCGCCGTCTTCGAGCTCGATGCCCTTGGTCAGCTTCGCGATCGTCTGCGCGGTGACGGTGCCTTCGACCTTTGCGATGTAGACCTTGGTGACGCCGAACGACGGGTGGGCGAGCACGTGCGCGAGCTCGCCGTCATTGGTGAGGATGAGGAGTCCGCTGGTGTCCGCATCCAGGCGACCGACGTTGTAGAGGCGCTCTTCGTAGTCCTCGGTGAAGCGGCGCAGATCGGGCCGGCCGTTCTCGTCACGCATGCTGCTGACGACGCCGGTCGGCTTGTTCAGCATCACGTAGCGCTTGGAGACGTCGAGCTGGATCGCGCTGCCGTCGACGTCGACCTTGTCGGTCTCCGGGTCGATGCGACGGCCCAATTCGGTCACGGTGACGCCGTTGACGCGGATGCGCCCCTCCACGATGTACTGCTCGACGACGCGTCGAGAGGCGACTCCGGCCGCAGCCAGCACCTTCTGGAGTCGGACGCCTTCGGGAGCGTCGGGGTTCTCGGAGTCGTTCATCGGGTGGGTCCCTTCATGGAAACCGGTCATCGGATGGTGCCCTCGTCGAAGCCGTCGGCGCCATCGTCGAGCAGAGGGGAGATCGGGGGGAGTTCGTCGAGCGAGTTGATGCCGAGGTGCTGCAACAGCGCATCGGTCGTGCCGTAGTTGATCGCGCCGGTCTCGGAGTCGGCGAAGAGTTCGGTGATGAGGCCGCGGGCGAGGAGCGTGCGGACGACGGAGTCCACGTTCACCGCACGGATCGAGGCGACCTGGCTGCGCGTGACCGGCTGCTTGTACGCGATGACCGCGAGCGTCTCGAGCGCTGCCTGCGAGAGTCGGGCCGGCGCCTGTCCCCCGACGAACTCGGCGACCAGGTCGTCATGGTCGTCGCGGACGTACAGTCGCCACCCGCCGCCGACCTCGCGCAGCTCGAACCCGCGGCGCGGACCGTGGCCGCGCCCGTCGTAGTCCTCGACCAGCGTCTCGATCGTCTGCCGCACGGCGGGCACGGGCGATCCGACGGCGGCCGCCAGCGCGACCAGCCCGATGGGCTCGTCGATGATCAGCAGGATCGCCTCGATGCGCTCGGCGAGCGGGGTGTCGCGGACGGTGTCTTCGCTCGCGGTCGCTGAGCCTGTCGAAGTGTCATCGGTCATAGTCGGCTCCCAGGCTCGCCAGTGTCTCGTCCGACCAGGTGTCGGCTGCCCAGCGGAGCGTCAGCTCGCCGAGCGGTTCCAGTTGTTCGAAAGAGAGCGCCGCATGGCGGTACAGCTCCAGCACCGAGATGAAACGGGCCACCACGATCCCGGGCTCGCTCACCCCCGCGACGAGCTCGCGGAAGCTGACGGACTCGGCGCTGCGAAGCAGGGTGACGACGATCGCCGCCTGTTCGCGGATGCTGACCAGCGGCGCGTGCAGATGGTCGAGGCCGACGTGCGGCAGTTCCTTGGGGGCGAAGGCGAGCAGGGCGAGGGCGGCGAAGTCCTCGACGCTCAGCGACCACACCAGTTCCGGCGTCTTGCGGCGGTGCTTCTCATCCAACCGCACCGCGCGCACGTGGCGACGATCCTCACGCTGCAGGCACCGGGCGAACCACGCCGATACCTCTTTGAAGGCACGGTACTGCAGCAGCCGGGCGAACAGCAGGTCGCGCGCTTCGAGCAGCGCCACGGCTTCGGCGTCCACGAGCTCGCCCTGCGGCAGGAGCCCGGCGACCTTCATGTCGAGCAGAGTCGCGGCGACCACGAGGAACTCGGACGCCTGGTCCAGCTCCTCGTCGTCATCGAGCTCCTTGAGGTACGCGATGAACTCGTTGGTCACAGCGCTGAGCGACACCTCTGTGATGTCCATCTCGTGCTTGGAGATGAGGTTCAGCAGCAGATCGAAGGGCCCGTCGAAGTTCGACAGGGAGACGCGGAATCCGTCGGCGGCGGGCTCCGGCGCGTCTTGCACGGAGGCCACGGAAGCGACGGCCGTGTCGGCCTCAGGGGTGCTCTCGTCAGGCGACGGCGCCACGGGCGACCAGCTCCCGCGCCAGCCGCAGGTATGCCTGGGCGGCGGCGTGCTCCGGCGCGAACTCGGTGATGGGCACCCCCGAGACCGAGGCGTCCGGGAACTTCACGGTGCGGCCGATCACGGTCTCGAGCACGTCGTCGCCGAACGCCTCGACCACGCGCTCCAGCACCTCGCGCGAGTGCAGCGTGCGCGGGTCGTACATCGTCGCCAGCAGCCCATCCATGGTGATGGAGGGGTTGAGGCGGTCGCGCACCTTGTCGATCGTCTCGATCAGCAGCGCGACGCCGCGCAGCGCGAAGAACTCGCACTCGAGCGGGATGATCACGCCGTGCGCCGCGGTGAGCGCGTTCACCGTGAGGATGCCGAGCGAGGGCTGGCAGTCGACCAGGATGACGTCGTACTCCCCCGCAACCTGGCGGAGCACCCGGGCGAGGATCGTCTCACGGGCGACCTCGTTGACGAGATGCACCTCAGCTGCGGAGAGGTCGATGTTCGCGGGCATGACGTCGAGACCCTCGACGCTGGAGTGCACGATCGCGTCGTGCGCGTCGCGCTTCGTGTCGAGCAGGAGGTCGTAGATCGTCGGCACGTCGTGCGTCGGAATGCCGAGACCGGCCGACAGCGCGCCCTGCGGATCGAAGTCGACCGCGAGCACCTTGCGCCCGTACTCCGCGAGAGCCGCAGCGAGGTTGATGGACGTCGTCGTCTTTCCGACGCCGCCTTTCTGGTTGCACAGGGCGATGATGCGCGCCGGGCCGTGGGACTTCAGCGGCGGAGGCGTCGCGAACCCGTGATAGGGACGACCGGTCGGTCCGAGGGGTGTCTCGTCGGCCTTCTGTGCCTTCGCCCTGGACTTTGCCGCTTTCTCAGCCACCGATTCTCCTGCTCCTTCGTGCTTGATCGATTGTAGCGGCCACCCCTGTCCGAGTCCTTCCGGCGCGCGGCGGTCACCACCACCCGGGCGTGCCGGGCTCAGCGGGCGCGGGGGTGCGAGGTGGCGTAGATGTCGCGCAGCGTGTCGACAGACACGTGCGTGTAGATCTGCGTGGTCGCCACCGACGCGTGCCCCAGGAGCTCCTGCACCACGCGCACGTCCGCGCCGCCCTGCAGGAGGTGCGTCGCGAAGGAGTGCCGTAGCGTGTGCGGCGACACCTCGGCGGTGATCTGCGCGCGCTCCGCGGCGGCGCGGATGATGAGCCACGCGCTCTGCCGGGAGAGCGGCGCTCCCCGCGCGCCCAGGAACAGTCGCGCAGACGAACGCCCTGCTGCAGCGAGCTGCGGACGCACCCGGGTCAGATAGGCATCGACGGCGGAGCGGGCATAGGAGCCGATCGGGACGATGCGCTCCTTCGAGCCTTTTCCGCGCAACCGCAGCACATCACCGTGGGCGAGGTCGTCGACGTCGAGTCCCACCGCCTCCGACACTCGCGCGCCCGTCGCGTACAGCAGCTCGAGCAGCGCTCGGTCGCGGATGCCGAGCGGCTCCTCGGGAGATGGGGCGGACAGGAGACGTTCGACCTGGTCGATGGTCAGTGCCTTCGGGAGCCGTCGGGGCGACTTTGGCGGACGCAGCCGACCACTCGGATCGTCGTCCTCGATGCCCTCACGCGCCAGGAAGCGATGCCACCCCCGCACAGAGGACTGCAGCCGGGCAAGGCTGGATGCTGCCGGCGGCGGTTCGGCACCGGCGCGCTCCGCGATGAACCGACCGACGATCGCCGGCGTCACCTCGGCGGTATCCGTCACGCCTTCGGCATCCAACCACTCCACGTACCCGCCGAGGTCGCGGCGATACGCCGAGACTGTGTGCACGCTCAGCCCTCGCTCGATCGTGACATGCCTCAGGTACGAGTCGAGCGCCCGTTCGAGCTGCATCCTCAGCTCCGGTCGCGCAGCCTCAGCGAGGTCGCGAGCACTCCGAGAGACAGGATGCCGTTGCGCATGCGACCGGTGAGCACCGCGTCCACGGCCGCATCGAGCGGCACCCATTCCACACGGATGTCGGCTTCCTCGTCTTCACGCGCATGCGCTGCAGGTGCCGCGCTGACGCCGGTGGCGAGGAAGATCTGGATCAGCTCGTCGTTGCCCCCCGGCGTCGTCCACGACGACACGAGCGGTTCCCAGTGTGCGGCGACCAGGTCGGCCTCCTCCGCGAGTTCGCGGCGGGCGGCCTCCAGCGCCTCCTCCCCCGCGATATCGAGCAGCCCCGCGGGCAGCTCCCAGTCACGGTGGCGGATCGGATGCCGGTACTGCTGGATGAGCAGCACACGCTCCTGCGCATCTAGCGCGACGATCGCGACGGCACCCGTGTGTGCGACGTACTGGCGGCGGATCTCACCTTCGCCGTAACGCACACGGTCATCCCGCACGTCCCATACCGCGCCCTGGAAGACCAGGTCGCTGCTGACGACCTCGGGCGCGAACGGTTCGTCGCGCAGTTCGTCGAACGGGGAGGACTCAGGCATCGGCGCTGACGTCGAACAGCTCGCTTGCGCGGTGCCGCTCGATCGCCGCACCGACGAGTCCGCGGAACAGCGGGTGCGGGTCGGTCGGGCGCGAACGCAGCTCCGGGTGCGCCTGGGTCGCGATGTAGTACGGATGCACGTCGCGCGGCAGCTCGACGTACTCGACGAGGTCGAGCTCGGGGTTCAGCCCGGAGAACACCAGACCGGCGTCACAGAGACGGTCGCGGTAGGTGTTGTTGACCTCGTAGCGGTGGCGGTGACGCTCGGATGCTTCGGCGGAGCCGTACAGTTCGCGGGCCAGCGAGCCCTCGGCGAGAGCGGCCTGGTACAGACCGAGGCGCATCGTGCCGCCCAGGTCGCCGCCGTCGAGGATCTCGATCTGCTCGGCCATCGTCGCGATGACCGGCTCTGCGGTCTCAGGGTCGAACTCGGTCGAGGAGGCTCCGGCGATACCTGCGACGTCGCGGGCGTACTCGATCACCATGCACTGCAGTCCCAGGCAGAGTCCGAGAGTCGGGATGCCCTGCTCGCGGGCGAACTTCAGCGCGCCGAGCTTGCCCTCGATGCCGCGGATGCCGAAGCCGCCGGGCACGCAGATGCCGTCGAGCTCCGAGAGCTGCTCCTGCGCCCCCTCCGGCGTCTCGCACAGATCGGACGGGATCCAGCGGATGTTGACCTTGGTCTCCTGCGCGAATCCCCCGGCCTTGAGCGCCTCGGTCACCGAGAGGTACGCGTCGGGCAGGTCGATGTACTTGCCGACCAGGCCGATCGTGACCTCGTGCTTGGGGTTGTGGACCGCGTGCAGCACCTTGCTCCAGCGCGTCCAGTCGACGTCGGCCGCTGCCTTCTGGTCGAGACCGAGGCGACGCACGATGTACGAGTCGAGTCCCTGATCGTTCAACGTCGACGGGATGTCGTAGATGCTGGGCAGGTCGACCGTGTTGATGACGCCCTCGACGTCGACGTCGCACATCAGTGCGATCTTGTTGCGGTTGCTCTCGCTCACCGGGCGATCGCTGCGCAGCACCAGGGCGTCCGGCTGGATGCCGACCTGGCGGAGGGCGGCGACCGAGTGCTGGGTCGGCTTGGTCTTCTGCTCGCCGGAGGCGCCCATGAACGGCACGAGCGACACGTGCACGAAGAACACGCTGTCGCGGCCGAGCTCGTGGCGCAGCTGGCGGGCGGACTCGAGGAACGGCTGGGACTCGATGTCGCCGACCGTGCCGCCGACCTCGGTGATGATGACGTCCGGACGCGGCTCCTCGGAGGCCTGCAGGCGCATGCGTCGCTTGATCTCGTCGGTGATGTGCGGGATGACCTGCACGGTGTCGCCGAGGTACTCGCCGCGGCGCTCGCGCGCGATGACCTGCGAGTAGATCTGGCCGGTCGTGACGTTCGCCGCCTCGGACAGGTTGATGTCGAGGAATCGCTCGTAGTGGCCGATGTCGAGGTCGGTCTCGGCCCCGTCATCCGTGACGAAGACCTCGCCGTGCTGGAACGGATTCATCGTGCCGGGATCGACGTTCAGATACGGATCGAGCTTCTGCATCACGACGCGCAGGCCGCGGGCGGTGAGAAGGTTGCCCAGGCTGGCCGCAGTCAGTCCCTTACCCAGAGACGAGACGACACCACCGGTGACGAAGATGTGCTTCGTCGTGAAATCGCGCTGCGTGGTGTCGTTCTTGGGTCCCGCTACAGAAGAGTTCATCACGGGCTTCAATCCTAACAGTTCGCGGAGGCGCCGAGACTGAGAAGTTCTCGGGCGTGGGTGAGGGCGGCGTCCGAATCAGTCAATCCGGACAGCAGACGAGCCATCTCCGCCTCGCGCTCGGCGCCTGCCAGACGCCGGACACTCGAGGCGGTGACGGCCCCATCGTTGGCTTTCACGACGGAGAGATGGTTCGTGGCGAAGGCGGCGACCTGGGCGAGATGGGTGACCGCGATGACTTGGGACTTCTCGGCGAGTCGGGCGAGTCGTCGTCCGACCTCGATCGCCGCGGCACCGCCGATGCCGGCGTCGACCTCGTCGAACACGAAGGTGGGTACGGGATCCGTGCCGGCGATGACGACCTCGATCGCCAGCATCACCCGGGAGAGCTCTCCCCCGGATGCGCCCTTCGCGACCGAGCGCGGTTCGGCCCCCGGATGCGGGGCGAGCAGGATCGAGACGTCGTCGCGTCCGTGCGCGCTCTCGGCCCCTGCGGAGACAGAGACCTCGAGCCGAGCATCCGGCATCGCGAGCGCGTGCAGCTCCTCAGTCACCTCGGCGCCGAGTCGCGTCGCCGCCGCGGTGCGGGCGGCCGTGAGTGCGTCCGCGTGCGCGTCGAGCTCGACGCGCACGGCGTCGCGTTCCGCGATCAGGCGATCGACGCGGTCGCCGTCGTCGTCGAGTTCGGCGAGACGGGCCGAGCCCGATTCCCACAGCGCGATCGCGTCATCGAGCGATCCGTGCGCGCGGATCAGCACGCTCAGGGCGGCACGCCGTTCCTCGACGGTGGCGAGCTCGTGCGGTCCGCTCTCATCGAGGTCGGCGAGGTAGGCCGAGAGCTGCCCCGCGGCATCGGCGATGCGATAGCCGATGTCGGCCAACACCGTGGCGATCTCGGTGAGCGTTGCATCGGACGACCGCTCCAGCACCCGTCGCGCCTCGGCGATCGCGGCGGTCGCATCGGGTTCGTCCTCTTCGTTCGAGAGCGCGGCGTGCGCCTGGGAGGCTGCAAGGCGGAGCTCCTCCGCATTCGCGAGCCGCTCTGCCCGAACCGCGAGCTCCTGGTCCTCCCCCGCCTCGGGGGCCGTGGCCTCGATCAGGGCGAGTTCGTCACGCAGCCGGGAGGCTTCTTCGGCTCGGCGGTCTCGGTTGCCGGTGATCTCGGCGATCTCCGAATCGAGCTCCTTCCAGCGCGTGAAGGACTCGGTGTAGCGGGCGAGAGCGGAGGCGATGGGAGCGCCGCCGAACCTGTCGAGTGCGTCACGCTGCGCCGCGGCTGAGCGTAGGCGGAGCTGCTCCGACTGTCCGTGCACCACCACGAGCTCTTCGGCGAGAGCGGACAGCACGCCCGCCGGTGCCGCACGCCCGCCGACGCTGGCACGACTGCGGCCCTCGGCGCTCAGGGTGCGCGAGACGTAGAGCTCCGCGTTGCCGGCGTCGGCGGGTTCGAGCTCTCCCCCGGCATCCGTCACGATGTCGGCGACGTCGCCTGTCTCGGGAACGATCCATACTCCGGCGACCGAGGCCTGCGACGCCCCCGCGCGCACGGCGCCGGAGTCCGCTCGTTGTCCGAGCAGCAGCCCCAGACCGGTGACGACCATGGTCTTGCCCGCGCCGGTCTCTCCGGTGATGGCGGTGAATCCAGGCCCGAGTGGAAGCACGGCATCGGCGATCACACCGAGCCCCTGCAGCCGCATCTCCTCGATCATGACTGCTTCCCCGGGTCCTGCCCGCGCCAGCCTTCCACGGGCAGCTGGAACTTGCGCACGAGGCGATCGGTGAACGCGGTGGGGTGCAGTCGCGCCAGCCGCACCGGGCGCGATGAACGGCGGGCCACGACACGGGCGCCCGGCGGGAGGTCGTGTGAGCGCCGACCGTCGCACCAGAGGATGCCGGACCCATCGGTGCGTTCGAGCATCTCGATAGCGACCGAGGCGTCGGGACTGACGACCAGCGGCTTGGCGAACAGCGCGTGTGCCGACAGCGGCACGACCGCGATCGCCTCGACGCTGGGCCAGATCACCGGTCCCCCGGCAGAGAAGTTGTAGGCGGTGGAGCCGGTCGGGGTCGAGATGACCATGCCGTCGCACCCGAAGCTCGACAGTGGACGGCCGTCGATCTCCAGCACGACCTCGATCATGCGTTCGCGGCTGGCCTTCTCGACCGTCGCCTCGTTCAGCGCCCAGGTCTCGTACACGACTGCGCCATCGGCATCCTTGACGCGCACGGAGAGCGCGAGTCGCTCCTCGACCTCGTAGTCGCGGGCGATGACGCGGCGTACCGCGGCATCCATGTCGTCGCGATCGATCTCGGCGAGAAAGCCGACGTGCCCCATGTTGATACCCAGCACCGGAGCGCCGGTGTCGCGCACCAGCTCCGCCGCGCGCAGGATGGTGCCGTCACCGCCCAGGACGATCGCGAGCTCCAGGTCGGCAGGGTCCACGGTCGCGCCCAGGACGTCGACGTCGGCGAAGGCCGCGTCCACTGCGGCGAGCTCGGTACGGTCATCAGCGGCCAGCACGGGACGCGCGCCGGCTCCGCGTAGCGCATCCACGACCCGACGGGCGGCCTCGACGGTGTCGACGCGGCCGGCGTGTGCGACGACCAGGATGTTCCGCGCGTTCATCGTCCTCCTGCCAACGCGTTGATGCGATCCAACCATTCTGTCGGATTGCTGCCTCGGCCCGGCGCGAGATGCACCAGATACTCGGCGTTGCCGTGCGTGCCCAAGATCGGTGACGGAAGGATGCCGAGCATGCCGAGCCCCGCGTCCCACGCACTCCAGACGGTGCGAGCAACCGCGTCAGCGCGGGTGGTCGGGTCGGTGACCAGTCCCCCGCGCACAGCAGTGCGCCCCACCTCGAACTGCGGCTTCACCAGGAGCACGATGTCCACCTCTGCGTCGGCGGCGTTCGCCACCGCGGCGATGGCCGGAAGCACGAGCTCCAGGGAGATGAAGGAGAGGTCGCCGACGATGAGGTCCGGAGTGAGGGGCTCCCCCGTCACGCCCGTCAGGTTCTCGGGAGTCATGTATCGGACGTTGTAGCCCTCGACGGAGACGACACCCGGATCGGCGGCGATGACCGCGGCCAGTTGATCGTGGCCGACATCGACGGCGAGCACCCGACGGGCACCACGCTCGCGGAGCACCTGGGTGAAGCCGCCGGTGGATGCACCCAGGTCGAGAGCCAGTCGGTCTGCGGCAGAGATGCCGAACCCGTCGAGCGCAGCGATCAGCTTGTGCGCGGCCCGCCCGACGTAGTGATCGGCACCCGCAACGGTGATCTCGGCGTCATCGGAGACCGCGGTGGACGCCTTCACGATCTGCCGGCCGTTCACGCTGACGAGACCTTCGGAGATGAGGGTGGCGGCGTGTGTCCGTGAGCGGGCGATACCCCGCGCGGCGAGGGCGGCGTCGAGTCGCGTCATCGGGGCGCCGGAGTCTCGCGCTGATCGAGCTTCGCGCCGCTGTCGAGGCGGCGGGACAGCTCGTCGTGCAACGCGGAGTACGCATCGGCACGCGCGGGCAGCGGTTGTCCTTCGATCAGACGCAGACGACTCCACAGGCCGTCGGTCGGCGCACTCGTCTCTTCACTCACGCTTCTACTGTACGCGGCGCCTCGGACAGGCGATGGCGCCACGACGGGGCCGGCTCAGCGTGCGTGTGAGGGATGTCCGTCATGGACGGTGGAACGGATCCTCGTAGAGTCTTTCCGGCACCCGCAGGACGAACACAGGCGTTCCCGATGCCCAGATCGCAGCGGCGCCGGCACGGAGCAGATCGATCTGCTCACCGGACTCCGCGACGATCTCCACATCCGCTCCGGTGACGCGCACCGCCGCCCCGTTCACCGAGAAGACGCCATCCTTCTCGACGGCCTCGGGGTACGGACGATGAAGGTCGCGCAAGTCAGCGAGGATGTAGGTGGGACGCGACCCCTCGGGCGCCGCCAGCACATGCTTCGGTCGGTCGATCCCGGTGAGCACCAGTGCGGAGTCGATGCCGACCCGGCACGCGCCCATGATGTCAGTGTCGAGCCGGTCGCCGATGAACAACGCCTTGGTCGCGCCGAATCGAGCGAGCGCCTCTTCGAAGATCGGCGCCTCGGGCTTTCCGGCGACGGTGGCCAAGCGGCCGATCGCCGTGTGCACCGCGGACACGAGCGTGCCGTTGCCGGGCGCCACGCCCCGCTCGCGGGGAATCGTCCAGTCGGTGTTGGTGGCGATCCAGGGGATGCCGCCTTCGTCCTCCGGCACCTTCAGCGCGAAGGCGGCCTCGGCCAGATCCGTCCAGGCGACCTCGGGAGCGAACCCCTGCACGACCGCGCTCGGCGCATCCTCGGCGCTGCGGGTGACGGTGTACCCGGCCTTCTCGACCTCGTCCACCAGACCGTCGCCGCCCACCACGAGAATCGTGGCCGGCGCGGGCAGGATCCCCGCGAGGAGGCGCATCGCCGCCTGCGGACTGGTGACGACATCAGAGGCGCTGACCTCGAGCCCCAGGCTGCTGAGGTGCGCGGCGACGGATGCGTCGGTACGCGCCGCATTGTTGGTGATGTACCCGAGGCGGGCGGACCTGCCTGCCGCGTTGAGACTCTCGACCGCGAAGGGAAGTGCTCCCGGGCCGGCGTAGACCACCCCGTCCAGATCGGCGAGGACCGTGTCCACGCCGGCGAGCGGCGTGGACGGGGTGGAAGATCCGGACCGAGCGCGGGAGAACAGCCCCATTACGCGTCCCGCTCCGTGGCCTCGGTCCCGGAGTCGGCGGCGTCTGCATCTGCATCGATCTCGCCGAGGAGCTCGCGCACCTCGTCTTCGACCGTGGGCTCCGGCTTCAGCGCGTCGGTGTCGACTCCCTCGGAGGCTACCTCGTCCTCGTCGTCTCCCTTGTCCTCGTCCGCGGATTCGGGCTCGGTGACAGAGTCGCCGGCTGCGGAGCCGTCGGCTGAGGACTCGACGTCGAAGAACTCGTCCTCGATCAGACCGTCCTCGACGATGAGCTCCTCGTCGCCGGCCTCGTCGACGCCGAGAGCCTCAGCGGCGACCTCGGCGCGATGGGCCCAGAATGCCGCTTCTTCATCACGACCGAGGTCTTCGAGGACCGCGGCGCGTGCCGCGAAGAGAGCGGGGCTCCACTCGAAGGCGCGATCGGGGTCGAGCTCGGGGATCTCGAGCTCGCCGAGCGCGAGCTCCAGGTCGCCCTGGTCGAGACGCGCCCCGGACATGGCGATCGCCAGAGACACGCGGACCGGAGTGGGCAGTGAGGAGCGGTCGACAGCACGACCGGTCTCGAGCGCGCGATCCGGGCGTCCGATCCCGCGTTCGCTGTCCACCATGAGGGCGATCTGGTCATCCTTGCCGGAGATACGACGGTATGTGCGCAACTCACGCAGCGCCAGTGCGAAGTCCTCGTTGGCGTAGGCGGTGATGCCGAGCGTCTCACGCACGATGGCGATGCGACCGGCACGGCGAGAAGCGGCCAGAGCATGCTCGTGAGCGAGGGCGGGGTCCTCGTCGATCAAACGCGACGCCATGGCGAGATGCCGCGCGACGACATCTGCGTTCTCCTTGCTCAGCGTCTTGAGCTCATTGCGAGCGGACGTGTGCAGATCGCGGGCCGTGACATCATCGGGAATGAGCGGGTCGTTCGAACGAGGACGCTCACTGGCCGCCTGTACCGGACGCTCACGGCCTGCTCCCCCGCGCTGCGGGAACGAACGCGCACGATCGCGGTCGCCACCCTCGCGGCGGGGCGCAGAGTCGCGGTTGTAGCTGCCGGACCGGTTGTCGTCGCGACGGGGTGCGGAGTCACGGTTGTAGCTTCCGCCCTCACGACGCGGGGCAGAGTCGCGGTTGTAGCCGCCAGAGCGGTTGTCGTCGCGACGCGGAGCGGAATCGCGGTTGTAGCTTCCGCCCTCACGACGCGGGGCAGAGTCGCGGTTGTAGCCGCCAGAGCGGTTGTCGTCGCGACGCGGAGCGGAATCGCGGTTGTAGCTTCCGCCCTCACGACGAGGTGCAGAGTCACGGCTGTACCCGCCAGACCGGTTGTCGTCGCGACGAGGTGCCGAGTCGCGGTTGTAGCCACCAGAGCGGTTGTTGTCGTCGCGACGCGGAGCCGAGTCGCGGTTGTAGCTTCCGCCCTCACGACGAGGTGCAGAGTCACGGTTGTAGCCACCAGAGCGGTTGTTGTCGTCGCGACGCGGAGCGGAATTGCGGTTGTAGCCACCAGAGCGGTTGTCGTCACGACGCGGAGCGGAATCGCGGTTGTAACTTCCGCCCTCACGACGAGGTGCCGAGTCACGGCTGTACCCGCCAGACCGGTTGTCGTCGCGACGAGGTGCCGAGTCACGGCTGTAGCCACCAGAGCGGTTGTCGTCACGACGCGGAGCAGAGTCACGGTTGTAGCTCCCGCCCTCACGACGCGGGGCAGAGTCGCGGTTGTAGCCACCAGAGCGGTTGTCGTCGCGACGCGGCGCAGAGTCGCGGTTGTAACTTCCGCCCTCACGACGAGGTGCAGAGTCGCGGTTGTAGCCACCAGAGCGGTTCTCACCATTACGGCGCGGAGCAGAATCGCGGCTGTACCCGCCACCCTCACGACGCGCAGCGCCGTCCCGGCTCGATGCGGGACGACCACCGGAGGGGCGCTGACCGCGCGATCCACTGTCGTCGTTGCGACGCGGACGGCGCTGTTCCTCTTCCGGCATGATGCTCCCTGTTGTATTTCGTGTAAAACGCAAAATGGCCACCCATCGATGGGTGGCCATTTGCTTAAAAGAAGTCCGGCGGTGTCCTACTCTCCCACAGGGTCCCCCCTGCAGTACCATCGGCGCTGTGAGG
>NZ_JAHWXN010000003.1 GCF_023091245.1 Microbacterium croceum
GTTGTATTTCGTGTAAAACGCAAAATGGCCACCCATCGATGGGTGGCCATTTGCTTAAAAGAAGTCCGGCGGTGTCCTACTCTCCCACAGGGTCCCCCCTGCAGTACCATCGGCGCTGTGAGGCTTAGCTTCCGGGTTCGGAATGTAACCGGGCGTTTCCCTCACGCTATGGCCGCCGAAACACTATTGATGTTTCAATCAAACACATAACAAAGTCATTGTTGTTATGCGGTTCTCGACCGTACATCGAGAACCACTCAGTGGACGCGTAGCACCAACAAACGGTGTGTTATCAAGTCATCGGCTTATTAGTACCAGTCAGCTGCATGCATTACTGCACTTCCACATCTGGCCTATCAACCCAGTAGTCTGGCTGGGAGCCTCTCACCCGAAGGTATGGAAATCTCATCTTGAGGCCGGCTTCCCGCTTAGATGCTTTCAGCGGTTATCCATCCCGAACGTAGCTAATCAGCGGTGCTCCTGGCGGAACAACTGACACACCAGAGGTTCGTCCAACCCGGTCCTCTCGTACTAGGGTCAGATCCTCTCAAATTTCCTACGCGCGCAGCGGATAGGGACCGAACTGTCTCACGACGTTCTAAACCCAGCTCGCGTACCGCTTTAATGGGCGAACAGCCCAACCCTTGGGACCTACTCCAGCCCCAGGATGCGACGAGCCGACATCGAGGTGCCAAACCATGCCGTCGATATGGACTCTTGGGCAAGATCAGCCTGTTATCCCCGAGGTACCTTTTATCCGTTGAGCGACAGCGCTTCCACAAGCCACTGCCGGATCACTAGTCCCGACTTTCGTCCCTGCTCGACCTGTCAGTCTCACAGTCAAGCTCCCTTGTGCACTTACACTCGACACCTGATTGCCAACCAGGTTGAGGGAACCTTTGGGCGCCTCCGTTACTTTTTGGGAGGCAACCGCCCCAGTTAAACTACCCACCAGGCACTGTCCCTGAACCGGATTACGGTTCGAAGTTAGATATCCAGAGTGACCAGAGTGGTATTTCAACAATGACTCCACACGAACTGGCGTCCATGCTTCAAAGTCTCCCACCTATCCTACACAAGCCACACCGAACACCAATACCAAGCTGTAGTAAAGGTCACGGGGTCTTTCCGTCCTGCTGCGCGTAACGAGCATCTTTACTCGTAATGCAATTTCGCCGAGTTCGCGGTTGAGACAGTTGGGAAGTCGTTACGCCATTCGTGCAGGTCGGAACTTACCCGACAAGGAATTTCGCTACCTTAGGATGGTTATAGTTACCACCGCCGTTTACTGGGGCTTAAATTCTCAGCTTCGCCTTGCGGCTAACCGGTCCTCTTAACCTTCCAGCACCGGGCAGGCGTCAGTCCGTATACATCGTCTTGCGACTTGGCACGGACCTGTGTTTTTAGTAAACAGTCGCTACCCACTAGTCTCTGCGGCCTCCAAACGCTTTCGGGAGTAAATCCCTATACGCCGAAGGCCCCCCTTCTCCCGAAGTTACGGGGGCATTTTGCCGAGTTCCTTAACCACGATTCTCTCGATCTCCTTGGTATTCTCTACCTGACCACCTGAGTCGGTTTGGGGTACGGGCAGCTAGAACCTCGCGTCGATGCTTTTCTTGGCAGCATAGGATCACCCACTTTTTATCCGCATCGTGTCTCAGCCTGAATGAGAGACGGATTTGCCTATCTCTCGGCCTACGCACTTGCACCAGGACAACCATCGCCTGGCTTGGGCTACCTTCCTGCGTCACACCTGTTAATACGCTAACCGCACCAGAATGGGGTCGTGCGCTAGGCCCAGAGCGTCACCCCGAAGGGATCAGTCACTGGGATTCAGACACTTAGCACTACTGGATTAGCTTGGGCGGTTCTTCGCCGGTACGGGAATATCAACCCGTTGTCCATCGACTACGCCTGTCGGCCTCGCCTTAGGTCCCGACTTACCCAGGGAAGATTAGCTTGACCCTGGAACCCTTGGTCTTTCGGAGGACGTGTTTCTCACACGTCATTCGCTACTCATGCCTGCATTCTCACTCGTGTAGCCTCCACGGCTGGTTTACACCGCCGCTTCGCTGGCCACACGACGCTCTCCTACCCATCAATACGGCTGGACCACGAAGGCCTACCAAAAATATCAATGCCACAACTTCGGTGGCGTGCTTGAGCCCCGTTACATTGTCGGCGCGGAATCACTTGACCAGTGAGCTATTACGCACTCTTTCAAGGGTGGCTGCTTCTAAGCCAACCTCCTGGTTGTCACAGCAACTCCACATCCTTTCCCACTTAGCACGCGCTTTGGGACCTTAGTTGGTGGTCTGGGTTGTTTCCCTCTCGACTATGAAGCTTATCCCCCACAGTCTCACTGCTGCGCTCTCACTTACCGGCATTCGGAGTTTGGCTGACGTCAGTAACCTTGTAGGGCCCATCGGCCATCCAGTAGCTCTACCTCCGGCAAGAAACACGCAACGCTGCACCTAAATGCATTTCGGAGAGAACCAGCTATCACGAAGTTTGATTGGCCTTTCACCCCTATCCACAGCTCATCCCCTCAGTTTTCAACCTAAGTGGGTTCGGTCCTCCACGACGTCTTACCGTCGCTTCAACCTGGCCATGGATAGATCACTTCGCTTCGGGTCTAGGACATGCGACTGAATCGCCCTATTCAGACTCGCTTTCGCTACGGCTACCCCACACGGGTTAACCTCGCCACATATCGCTAACTCGCAGGCTCATTCTTCAAAAGGCACGCTGTCACCCCTACTAAGGAGGCTCCAACGGTTTGTAAGCAAACGGTTTCAGGTACTATTTCACTCCCCTCCCGGGGTACTTTTCACCTTTCCCTCACGGTACTTGTCCGCTATCGGTCATCTGGGAGTATTTAGGCTTATCAGGTGGTCCTGACAGATTCACACGGGATTTCACGGGCCCCGTGCTACTTGGGATACTCTTCGCGCCAAGAGAAGCATTTCGACTACGGGGTTGGCACCCTCTATGACCGGCCTTTCAAGACCGTTCGTCTATACCTTCTTGTAACGCCGCCACCTCGGCAGAGATGACTGAAAAGTCCCACAACCCCCAACGTGCAACGCCTGCCGGCTATCACACACGCTAGGTTTAGCCTGTTCCGGTTTCGCTCGCCACTACTAACGGAATCGCGGTTGCTTTCTCTTCCTGTGGGTACTGAGATGTTTCACTTCCCCACGTTCCCTCTACCCGCCCTATATATTCAGGCGGGAGTCACTAGGTCGGCACGCCGCCCAGCGGGGTTTCCCCATTCGGACACCCTCGGATCAAAACTTGCTTATCAGTTCCCCGAGGCTTATCGCAGATTGCTACGTCCTTCTTCGGCTCCAGATGCCAAGGCATCCACCGTTTGCTCTTAAAGACTTGAAATCACATGAGTTTGAATCAAAAACTCGACCCGGTCACTAAAACCGGATCTGAAATTGACTAATGATCTTTAAGATCATCTTGTGCAACAACCCGAAGGCTGTTGCAAGATGCTCGCGTCCACTGTGTAGTTCTCAAAGTACGGGCGGTACCCCTCACCGCTTCCCCAACCAGGGAAACAACGAAAGGCCCAGAGTAACCAAATGCTTCCAACCCGAAGGTCAAAGCGCATCCGGTCCCTCAGGACCCAACAGCGTGCAGACACCGACCCCCTCACCCAGAACCTTCCAACCGCAAGCGGCGTACTAATCCCGAGATCAGATCTCGATGCCATGTCAAATGTTCCACCCATGAGCTCCCAGCGAGAAACGAACGCTCCCGAACTGGGTTCTGGACTCCGAAGAGTCAGATGCTCCTTAGAAAGGAGGTGATCCAGCCGCACCTTCCGGTACGGCTACCTTGTTACGACTTAGTCCTAATTACCGATCCCACCTTCGACGGCTCCCTCCACAAGGGTTAGGCCACCGGCTTCAGGTGTTACCGACTTTCATGACTTGACGGGCGGTGTGTACAAGACCCGGGAACGTATTCACCGCAGCGTTGCTGATCTGCGATTACTAGCGACTCCGACTTCATGAGGTCGAGTTGCAGACCTCAATCCGAACTGGGACCGGCTTTTTGGGATTCGCTCCACCTCACGGTATTGCAGCCCTTTGTACCGGCCATTGTAGCATGCGTGAAGCCCAAGACATAAGGGGCATGATGATTTGACGTCATCCCCACCTTCCTCCGAGTTGACCCCGGCAGTATCCCATGAGTTCCCACCATTACGTGCTGGCAACATAGAACGAGGGTTGCGCTCGTTGCGGGACTTAACCCAACATCTCACGACACGAGCTGACGACAACCATGCACCACCTGTTTACGAGTGTCCAAAGAGTTGACCATTTCTGGCCCGTTCTCGTATATGTCAAGCCTTGGTAAGGTTCTTCGCGTTGCATCGAATTAATCCGCATGCTCCGCCGCTTGTGCGGGTCCCCGTCAATTCCTTTGAGTTTTAGCCTTGCGGCCGTACTCCCCAGGCGGGGAACTTAATGCGTTAGCTGCGTCACGGAATCCGTGGAATGGACCCCACAACTAGTTCCCAACGTTTACGGGGTGGACTACCAGGGTATCTAAGCCTGTTTGCTCCCCACCCTTTCGCTCCTCAGCGTCAGTTACGGCCCAGAGATCTGCCTTCGCCATCGGTGTTCCTCCTGATATCTGCGCATTCCACCGCTACACCAGGAATTCCAATCTCCCCTACCGCACTCTAGTCTGCCCGTACCCACTGCAGGCCGGAGGTTGAGCCTCCGGATTTCACAGCAGACGCGACAAACCGCCTACGAGCTCTTTACGCCCAATAATTCCGGATAACGCTTGCGCCCTACGTATTACCGCGGCTGCTGGCACGTAGTTAGCCGGCGCTTTTTCTGCAGGTACCGTCACTTTCGCTTCTTCCCTGCTAAAAGAGGTTTACAACCCGAAGGCCGTCATCCCTCACGCGGCGTTGCTGCATCAGGCTTGCGCCCATTGTGCAATATTCCCCACTGCTGCCTCCCGTAGGAGTCTGGGCCGTGTCTCAGTCCCAGTGTGGCCGGTCACCCTCTCAGGCCGGCTACCCGTCGACGCCTTGGTGAGCCATTACCTCACCAACAAGCTGATAGGCCGCGAGCCCATCCCCAACCGAAATTCTTTCCAGACGCAGACCATGCGGCCACGTCACATATCCAGTATTAGACGCCGTTTCCAGCGCTTATCCCAGAGTCAGGGGCAGGTTGCTCACGTGTTACTCACCCGTTCGCCACTGATCCCACAGAGCAAGCTCCGTGTTCACCGTTCGACTTGCATGTGTTAAGCACGCCGCCAGCGTTCATCCTGAGCCAGGATCAAACTCTCCGTAAAAAAGAAATGCATACCCCACCGGGAAAACGGTGACGCAGCGAGTTTGATACTGACCAAAGAGACAAATTCATTGCTGACTTCATCCATCGCCAACCCCCCGAAAGGGATTGGTCTTTGATCCAAAGGAATTCTCACCCAGCCGAAGCTAGACGAGGATAATTTGGCATTTGACAAGTGCACGCTGTTGAGTTCTCAAGGATCGGATGCTCCCACGACCCAGTCATCACAACCAGGCCCGAAGGGCAACTTCTCTATCTTA